>JAVEXH010000475.1:0-2716 GCA_034004175.1 Spirochaetia bacterium | reverse complement strand
GCGACACCGACCTGCTGGAAGCCGCCCGTGAGGACGCCATGGCCATACTGGAAGCCGACCCCGGCCTCCTGGGCCTGGAAGCCTCGGTGATCAGGGCTGTGCTGGACCGCGCACCGCCCTTCGCGGAGAAGACGGCAGCGGCGGGATAGAGCCGGGTCTGCCCAGAAACGGCACCAGGGTCAGGCTGGAAACAACCATCAAACCCAGCACCACAAAGGCAACCCTGAACAAACCTGCCGCTCCCAGTGCAGACAGGGCAAGAGGTGCCAGGCCGGCCCCACCCAGGTTGGCCATGGGGATGGCCAAAGCCACGGCCAGACTTCTGATTCCCGGCCTGGTCACTTCTGACAATGCGTTGAGCAGCACCGGAAAGGCAGCCCCGATTATTGCAGGCTGGAAGAACACCGCAACCAGCAGCACGTTTCCCGAGGCCAGCCCCAGCAAGGCAGTAGCCATGCCGGTAATCCCCAGGACAACAGCAAGTACCAGCTTTGCCCCGAAACGGTCAGCCAGGCCGCCAGCTGCCAGAATGGCAAAGGTTCCGCTTACCCGTGAAAAACCTATCAAGCTGTTCACCAGCCTCTCGTCCATTCCCTTGTCAGCCATCAGGTAGGTTGGCAATACCGAGTACACCCCGAAGGCTGCGGTAGCTCCCACAACGAAGAGGGCCGATACCGTCCAGAAGGCAGGCTTCCTGGCCAATTCGGTCAGGTTGCCGAAGTTCGGCGGAGCTCCTGCTTCCCCGCTGGCCCGGCCAAAGACCGCGAAGGCTGCTGCCATCAGCAGCACAAGAATGCCGGCGGCCATGAATAGTCCCCGCCACCCGAAACCGGGCACCAGCAAAGCCGCCGCTATAGGGGCTGCCATGAAAGCCAGATTCGGGCCAATTTCGTGCAAGCCCAGTGCCTTGCCACGATGGGTCTCCGGCACCAGGTCAACCACGGAAGCTATGCCCGAACCAGGATACAGGCCATTGGCAAAGCCTCCAAGCAGCAGGACAAGATGAAACAAGGCCGGACCATGCAAGCCGGCAAGTACCACGAAAGCAATGCCACCACCTGCAATGGACAGGACAATGGTCCAGCGGTGGCCTACCGCCCTGGCAACATAACCCGACAGGAGCAGACCAGAAACATAGCCAACAGACATGGTAAGGAAGAAGCTTGCAGCCTGGTCAAAGCCGATTCCAAGATCATCCGCAAGCCGGAGCAATACCGGTGATACAAGCAGCCTAGGCAGCATGCCGAAGAAGACCATCAACGTCAGGAAGCCCACCCAGGGCACAGCAGGCCCGAAGCGCACTGGATCCGGCAGGGGCTGCACGGGAGAGGATTGGCCCGCAGTGGGATGGCCGGGCAAGGATTCTGAAGGGATCATACCGCCTACTGTGCTTGAAAACCCGAAAGAGGTCAATGTAGAACCTGCGTTGATCATAGTTGATAGAACCGGTATTGATCATAGTTTGCACACATTCCAGGATTCTGTTCAGGATAAAAACTACACAAGCATACCCGTCATGACCTCACCTCTCCCCGAACCCACACTACTCCCCGGGTCCGCCCCGCTCCCGGGAAAACACCATTCCAGCCAAGCTTGCTATACCAAGGACGATGGGTGTGGCGAACATGCCGCCCCCTGCGGTAAGCAGGGGGTGCATGTTCACCACAGACCCCTCGCCTTTGGCGTCGTCTATTGGCTACCCAAGCTTGGCAGCAATCCCATACCTAGGAGCGGGGCGGACTTGGGACGATGGCTGAGTTCGAAAGACAGCCGTGGTCCTATCTGCAGTTTGCGAAGTGTGCTTTATACCTTCCAGATCTCCTGGTATGTATGCTCCCTCTCGCACCAGCGGCACACGAAGCTGTCTTCACCAGTGTTGCGCTGTTTCTCGCCGTGGTTCTCGCCGTGTTTTTGGCTGGTTTTCTGGCTGCTTTTGCGGACGAAGGAGGCTCCTACACCTTCGCCATGGCTGGGGTGGGAAACGCAGTTTTCGTTGGCACAGGAAATTTCATCAAAATTGTAGATCCGGGGCGGCATGCCCAGGCGGTATTTCTTGGCCACCTCGTGGTTGCGTACCAGGTTCAGGGTGCAACCTGGGGACACGGCTCCCAGTTTCTTCAGTTCCTTCTCCTCGAAGGACTGTATGCCAGGAACCGAGATGATGCCCTTGTACAGTTCCGGTCCCTGGTTGGAATGGTATACTCCGTGTGATGAGCGCAGGTTCAGGCCAAGCACGCGCCGTATCTTGTCCACCTGGTCCCAGATTTCCTGCAGGGGCCTGCCGGACGCTATGTGGTCTATCACCAGGCCATCATCCACCGGCTTTATGCCAACCTTGTACTCCGGCTTGTCACGCCTGGAGATGGGGGCTTCGATGACAAACTCCCCATCAGCCGCATCAGGCTCAGGCGAAAGGCCTTCGAAGTCATGGCCAAGCACGCCGGCCAGCATGGCCATCTCCACGGCCCTGGTGTAGTAACCGTTGGCAGACTGGCCGTCCCAGCCATTCAGGGCTGTGTCGTCAAGGAAGGACGGTATGGTCGGCGCGCGGCGGTCCCGCGGCAGGGGGTGATAGAAGCGCACGCCTTCAGGCAGCTTGTCCAGCATGTCCTTGCGGAAGGTGACCGCCCTGCGAAGCCGGGGAGCCTTTTCAAGCACCGATTCTCCCATCCGCTCCAGCTGAAGGCGGGTAAAGTACCAGACCGGAGCGGCATTG
>JAVEXH010000474.1:0-2722 GCA_034004175.1 Spirochaetia bacterium | reverse complement strand
CATCGGCGACTTCAGCAAGGAAGTCTGCGGTGGACCCCATGTTGAACATACCGGCGTGCTTGGCACGTTCATCATCCAGAAGGAGCAGAGTTCATCTGCCGGTGTACGACGGATCAGGGCTGTGCTGCAGTAAGGCAGGGCTGGAATGATGAGCCGTGACAGCAAGGCTTATCGAGCGTCTGTGCCAGGCCGATGAGTGTAGTATGCAGACTCATGATCATGTATTGATAGATGGCCGTGGATCACACGTAGACAGGTGCATACGGCTCTTTGAGTCGGCTGGTATCCACACTTCCATGCTGGACTCCGTATATCCCTATGGAGTTCCTCTAGTGCGTGGGCTGGCTCCCGATATACCCTGGACAGTTGCCGATACGGCAACTGCCAGGGGTCCCCTGATAGCTGTGGTTGATCCTGATGACCTGGAACATGAAACTGTGGCTATGGCCAGCGGCCTGGCCCATGCTTACTGCATCTTTTCCGATGATCCCAGGACCATCAGGGCAACCCTGGTGGCTGCAATCCGTCGCTGGTATACCGATAGACGTCTTGCCGAGAGTGAGGAGAAATTCCGCTTTCTTGCCGAAAACGTAGGAGATGTGATCTGGACGTACAATCTGCGCTCCAGACGTTTTGATTTTGTAAGCCCTTCAGTGAAGCACCTCAGGGGGGTGGACCAGCAGACTGCCCTGACTGAATCCCTGGATAAGGTCCTGACACCCGATTCATACCAGAAGGCCTTGGCTCAGATTGATCAGGCCCTGGTGGAATTCAGCCAGACAGGACATTTTTTCCCGGTGACCGATCTGTACGAACAATACAGGGTGGATGGCTCGATCATCACTGTGGAGATAACCACAAGTTTCATTCTGGATTCAGAAGGTCAGCCGGCACAGCTGCTTGGCGTTTCAAGGAATGCCACCGACCGGGTTGCCGCCGAACGTAGCCTGAAAGCCGCACTTGCCGATCGCGAAACGCTGCTCAGGGAACTCGGTCACCGTATAAAGAATACCCTGGCCATGACTTCAGGCTTCCTGTCCCTGGCCAAAGCAAGGGTCAAGGATGCAGCTGATGCTGGTCTTTTCGAGGATGCCCAGTCGAGGGTACAGGCTATGGCCACTCTCTACGAGCATCTGCTTCACGCAAAGGATCAATCGCATATCGAATTAGCCACCTATCTCCGGGAACTATGCGAATCCATTGCCTTTGCTTATGCTGGTGATGGCAGATCCACGATACAGGTGGCAGGTGAAGAAGTGCTCACTGACAGCAAGCTGGCTGTGTCTGTTGGTCTGGCAGTGAACGAGGCTTTGACCAATGCATTGAAGTATGCCAGGAAGCCTGACCGGGTTCTGAACATAAAGGTGTTGCTTGAAATAGGGGCGTCCCCTGATTCCTTGCGGGTGATTGTACGCGACGACGGCATTGGCCTGCCTTCCGGCTATGATGCCAATACCTCGGGTGGTCTCGGATTCCTCATCATGCGATCCCTTGCCCAGCAGCTGGACGGGAAGCTCTGTCTTGCCACACCTCCCGGCGGCGGTACCGACGTCTTGTTTGAACTTACCCTGGGCTGAGTTGCCCTGCCCCCGGGGTAAGCAGCTGTGCCCCCGGGTTATCCCCGGATCTGAGCAACCCTGACTCTGAGCTGTACGAATCCTACGTTTCCATCATGACCTGCACCGCCGTCTTGCCGTCTTCACGGATCAAGCGCAGATAAACCGGGCCACGGCATTCCGCCCTGGTCCACCAGACTTCCCTGAAGAACCACTCCAGGGTCTGCTCCATTGAGGTGATGTCCTTCAGCCAGCCTTGGCAGAACAGGTATGAACCGGCTGGCAGCACGAACTGGCTGGAGTCTGCAGCAGCTTCATCAGGCTCTCTGGTGGTTCCTGACTGCAGAGGCTGGGGCACGGGTCGGCGGAGTTGCGGTCCTTCATCGCTGTCTGTTACCAACTGGTCCCTGGTCCATATGAACACTGCTTCCGAGCCTTCCCTGGTCAGATGGGGCAGTGAAAAAGCTGTCGTTACCTGAGCCCACGAAAGTGGTGCTCCAAGCCTGAGGGTGTACAATTCCATGAGGCAAGTATGCACGGCATCCGGGGGATGCGTAAAGCAGTAATGGTTGCAGGGCCATTTCAGGCGGCCAGGGTATATACGAATTCCGGAAGGAATGTTGTAGTCAGGGCATTGATCGTGCTACAGTGGTTCATCTATGAACTTACTGGATCGACTGTCCGGACCGGCTGACATCAAGCTCTTTTCGGTCCGCGAATTATACCGCCTGGCCACCGAAATCCGGGAACTCATCATCAGGACTGTTACCGTGAATGGTGGTCACCTGGCCTCCAACCTGGGTGTTGTTGAACTGACCATCGCCATCCACCGGGTGTTTTCGACTCCCCGGGATCAGATCGTCTGGGATGTGGGCCATCAGTGTTATACCCACAAGATACTGACCGGACGCAAGGCTGATTTCCTGGCCATCCGCAGACCGGGTGGGCCTTCGGGTTTCCCCAAACGCTCGGAGAGCATCCATGATGCCTTCGATGCCGGCCATGCCTCCACCTCGGTTTCAGCTGCTCTCGGACTTCTCGCGGCCAAGCGTGCCAGGCATGAAGCGGGTAGTGTCATCGCGGTGATTGGCGACGGAGCGCTTACTGGAGGCATGGTCTACGAGGCCATGAGCCATGCCGGCCAGCTGGGCTATCCCCTCATCGTG
>JAVEXH010000473.1:0-2729 GCA_034004175.1 Spirochaetia bacterium | reverse complement strand
GATAGCCAGTACCATCAGGCAGCATCTCGCGCTTGACACTCGGGATCTCTATCATGGCCCTGGTCAGGGTTTCCTGGAAGGTGAGGTTCGTTCCCCGTAGTATGGTGATGGTAACGGTGGTCCCCGGTTCGCCACGCAGGCGCTTGAGGACTTCGTCCATGACCAGCGGTTCGGTTGGCTCCCCGTCGATATGGGTAATCTGGTCGCCGGGCAATATGCCGGCCCGCCAGCCCGGGGTGTCCTCGATGGGAGAAACAATATCCACATACAGGCGCTGGTCCGGTTTCTTGGGGTCAGCCACTGGTTTGTCTATGTACAGTCCCAGGCCTCCGAACTTGCCGGTGGTGGTGTCGGTAAGGTCGCTCATCATCTTTTCCGTCAGGAAGGATGAGTAGGGATCCCCAAGGGAGTCAAACAGGCCCTGCATGGCTCCTTCGTAGAGAACGAGGGGGTCCACCTCGTCGACATAGTTCTCGAGTATGTAATTGAAGGCTTGCTGGAGCAGCGGTATGTATTGCTGGCTGGCGTCTTTCCCTGCGTCCTGGGCATATGCCCCGACGGTGCTGAAAGACAAGGCCGAACAGATAACCACGAGTACCGCAACGGCGCTCCACGCGAAACGGTCGCGCTTCCGGTTGTTCGCTTGGTTCATACCATAGAATATCCACAATCCATGCCCCTCCTGTCAACGTGCAAGCTTGACTCCGGTCCAAAGCGGCGAGTACACTGGTGAACGAAATGAAACGAATATCTCCATTTTACGCCTTCGCAGGCTTCGAGGTCCTCAGGTATTTTACGCTGTCATGGATTCTGGAGGTCTTGCTGCCGGGCTATCCTCCCCAGGTACTGCGTTTCTTGGCGGCGCCAAACCTCATGTTCGGTGCGGCTTTTTTCTTTATTGCCATGGATCCGGTCAGATACGGATCGTACCGACCCTTGATGCTGGTTGGCAAGGCAGTTGCCGTCTTTGCGGCTCTTGTCGCGGCCCCCGGCTTCTTTGGCATCGGTGGCGTGTCCCTGCAGCCCGGTATGACTGTGCTGGCCGGAATCGGACTTGTGGTGCTCTGGGATATCGTGGCTGCACTGGTCCTGCTGTTCCACCGCTTCCCTGAAGTACGGCTGGATGGCAACCAGGAGTTACCGGCCGGACCTGAAGTCGTGGAGGTGGAGTGACATGCGGGTCATACCGATTGCCAGCGGCAAAGGCGGCGTGGGCAAATCCTTGGTCGCAGCAAATCTGTCAGTGGCCCTGGCCCAGGCTGGCAAACGGGTAGTCCTGGCAGACCTTGACCTTGGCGGTTCCAATCTCCATCTGATCCTCGGTTTTACCGTTCCGAGACACGGCCTGGGTACCTATCTTTCCGGTGCAAAGATAGACTTCTCCGATATCGTATATGCCACTGAATATCCGAACCTGCGCTTCATACCAGGAGATTCGGAGATACCCGGTCTGGCCAATATCCCTGCCAGGCAGAAGGCCCAGCTGGCCAAGCGCCTTCTTGCTATCCCTGATGTCGACTATCTGGTCCTGGATCTGGGGGCTGGAACAGGAACCAACATACTGGATTTCTTCCTGCTCTCGGGCCGCGGGCTGGTGGTTACCGCTCCGACACTGACCGCAACCCTGAACGGTTACCTGTTCCTGAAGAATGCTGTCTTCAGGCTGATGTGGGACAGTTTCAAACCCAAGTCGCGGGCCCGGGCTATCCTTGAATCCCTGCGCAAGGATGGTGCCTCCCTGCAGCGGGCCTACGTGCCGGAGATACTCGGCAGGGTCCTTGAGGCCGATCCGGACAGCAGGGCCGAGTTTGACCGGCGGATGGCACGTTTCTCGCCACGGCTGATCCTGAACATGCTCGAGGATCCCAAAGATGCGGAGAAGGCACAGAAGATCCGCAGATCCTGCCGCGAGTACCTGGGAATGGATCTTGAACATCTGGGTGTTCTGTACCGGGATGGCCTGCAGGACATAGCCCAGGGAAGCCGCATTCCCATCATCAGGTACAAGCCGCAATCCATACTGTCCCAGGGCATCTACCGGATAGCCGACAAGATCCTGTCCACCGAGGCAGATGATGAAGAGGCTTATGATTCCGAGTATCTTGATGACAGTTTCAGCGCAGCTGATTCCGAGGCAGAACTGGATTTCGAGGCCAAGGTAGGGTATGTGGAAGAGTTGCTGGACAGTGGCGCACTGAGCCAGGGTGACCTGGTTGAAACGGTGCGCATGCAGCAGTTCGAGATTGGGCAACTGCGCAAGGAAAACAACTTCATCAAAACAAAACTGGCCATGGCACTTGCCCAGGGATTCAGGGTATAGGTTCTGCCATGGCAGGCATCAGCGCAAAGGGGTCGGTAGAACTCCTGGTAGACGGCCTTGGCATAGAAGCCATCCTCAAATTCACCCCTGATGATGAAGGTGGTGCGGAATGGACCGCGGAATCGCTGCAGAAGATCGTGGCCGAAGCACGGTTGACCGGGCTCCCGCCCAGACGCATCGATGAGGTGCTGTCAAACTTTGCCAAAGCCCGCGCTGCCGTTTCGGAGGTCGTCATCCGTGGCCAGCTTCCCCTGCCAGGCGCACCCGAGGAAGCCGAATGGATGGATTTTTCCACCCCTGAGGAGTATCTACCTTTCGAAGCCCGGGCCATGGCCACAGCCGGTGCTCCCGAGTTGTATACCATACAGGTAGAGAAGATAGCCCACGAACGGAAGGTGAAAAAACCCGG
>JAVEXH010000472.1:0-2733 GCA_034004175.1 Spirochaetia bacterium | reverse complement strand
GTACAGACCAGGCTTGCGTCCTATCAGATACTTTGCTGCCGCAATGGCTCCGGTGGCAAAGACCTGGCGGGAATGCGCCTTGTGGCCAAGCTGGATAAGCTCGTCGGTGCCTGTGAAGTACACATCATGCTCGCCCACGATGGTGCCTCCCCGCAGGGAGTGCATGCCAAGCTCGTCGGGCTGGCGCAGGGCTTCCCTGCCTTCCCGGCCATGCACCAGGCGTAGCTGCTGCAAGCGCACCTCGTTTATGGAATCCGCCAGCATCAGGGCTGTACCGCTGGGAGCATCCTTCTTGAGCTTGTGGTGCTTCTCGACTATCTCCACATCGTAGCGGTCGCCCAGAACCTTGGTGGCGCTCTGGACCAGGTTCTGCAGCAGGTTTATGCCCAGGGACATGTTTGCAGACCGGAAGATGGGTATCTTCCGGGATGATTTCTCGATCAGTTCAAGCTCACCGGTAGCCAGACCAGTGGTAGCTATGACCACCGGGAGGTTGCGCTTCACTGCCTCCAGGAGGAGCACGGACAGCGTCTTGGGGTTGGAAAAGTCCAGGAGCACATCGGCCATGACCGGGCACTCGGCCAGGCTGGCAAAGACAGGGTAGCCATCCACCGGCTGGGTGTTCACATCGACCCCGGCCACCACCTCCATATCATCCATGGCACCGATCAGAGAAGTGAGCACCTTGCCCATTCTGCCATTGCAGCCATTCAGAATTACCTTGATCATTGCTTGCTCCTGCCAGAGTATGGGATCAGTTTGTACCACCACACGTACTACCGATAGAAACGTCGATCATATAGAAGATTCATACCCTGATCAAGAATGGAACCTCCCGGTTTGAAGTTCACTACATCACCTGTCCAACACCAAATCCACGACCTTCCTCACCACGCCGACCTACCCCCGTCCACCGGCATGGCTATACCCGTGACAAAGGACGCGTCACTGGAGGCAAGGAAGGCCACCACGCTGGCAACTTCCTCTGGGGTGGAGATGCGGTTAAGAGGATGCCGGGCAGCGTACTTCGGCAACTCGGCCTCGATCCCGCCCTGGTCGTTCATCTCCTTCTCCAGCATCGCGGTCTGCACACTGCCGGGGCAGACGCAGTTCACCCGGATGTTCTGGGCCGCATGGTCCAGGGCCATGGCCTTGGTCAGGGTAATGACGCCGCCCTTGGCAGCGCAGTAGGCCGCCACCCCGGTGCCTCCCACCAGCCCGAAAATTGAAGAGTTGTTGATGATGCTCCCGCCCCCCGCGGCGGCGATATGGGGAATGGCGTATTTGGACATGAGGAAGATACTCTTGAGAGTGGCTCCGATGGTCTCGTCCCACTCTTGCTCCGTCGTTGCCATCACATCCCGGTCTACATATATGACCCCGGCATTGTTGAACAGGATATCCAGCCGCCCGTACCTGGCCACAGCGGCATCCACGCAACGCCTGCAGTCCGCATCCCGGGCTGCGTCTCCGGCCACAAAGAGCACCTGGGCCGGGGTGGCATCAGGACCGCCCGAAGCCTTGATCGCTGCCGCCGCTTCCTGTCCCCGGGCCTCATTGCGGGCCATGAGCACCACCCTGGCACCCTCACGGGCAAAAAGCTGTCCGGCCGCCAGGCCAATGCCCGAGCTGCCACCGGTTATCACCACTACCTTGCCATTGAATCTCATGAAGTACTCCTTCTGCCAGTCACCAGGCTCATTGAATCATTATGCAGAAGGATCTAAATTCCAATCATGGGTAAGGGTATACAGGCACACAGCACCCACCACATTGAAGCAGAGCCCGACACAAAACCTACTGCGCGCAGATTGTCGACACTGACACCCCAGGAAAGCCTGGCTGCCGCCGCCGGGGACTACCGGCTGCTGCTTGACCGCGGCTATCCCGTAACAGCCAGCCTGAAGCTGGTGGGCGACCGCCACCGATTGGACAAGAAGGAGCGCAACATCCTGTTCAGGGGTGTGCTGGACCAGGCGACATCGGCCGCCATAGCCGCCCGGCTGGTGACCAAGCCCGCCGCCGGGCTCAGCCTGGCCATCGACGGCTACAACGTCCTCTTTACCCTGATCAACTACCGCCGGGGGCACCCCCTGTTCGTCAGCACCGACGGCCTGGTGCGCGATGCCGGCGGCGCCTACGGCCACATCTCCCACAGCACCGACTTCGGGGAAGCACTCCAGCTTCTGGTGCCCACCCTGGTCAAGCTTCAGCCATCCAGCACAACCATCTACCTGGACGCTCCCGTCTCGGGCAGCGGCGGCCATGCCGCGGCCATCAGGCAGGCCCTGACAGGAGCAGGCCTGGTCGGCCAGGTGCAGGTGGTGCCAAGCGCCGACCCTGCGCTCATAGCCTTTGACGGTCAGCTTGTGGTCACCAGCGACTCCGTGATAGCTGCCCGGGCCAAGGCCGGCGTGTATGACCTGGCAAGGGCGGTGCTGGAATGGCGGTATGCCGTGGTGCTCCCCGATCTGCACAGATGGATTTGAGGTCCGGTCTACCCTACAGCTTTTCCAACCGGGAAAGGAAAGCTCCGCGCTCCACAGGTCAATGAATCCATAGTTGATCGGGACTTGCTGGCGTGGTCCAGGTGAAGCACCTTCCAGCCAGAGCCGGGTCACAGCAAGGTCAGCCCGGGTATATCCTTGAAATCCTTTACATTGCGGGTCAGAACCGGAAAACCATGCTGGATGGCCTGGCTGGCTATCCAGAGATCCTGGATACGGTAGTCGG
>JAVEXH010000471.1:0-2737 GCA_034004175.1 Spirochaetia bacterium | reverse complement strand
CCTTATTGTGAGAATATTTGCAGATGAGGGGTGATTGTGAATCCGCCTGACCTCAAAAGCGCATCGCATCAGGCAGATGAGCTCGAAGAGCAAATGTGTCGTGAACTCGACGAGATGATCGTCAAGTCGGTGATCTATACATCTGGCGATATCGATCCTGCAGCACCCCGGGAGCGCCCAAGTATGGAGGAGCGTGCCGGCAGATATTTTCTGATGCGTGAAGATCCGCGTCTCCGTACCATGCCGAAGCACCCAACACTTATCGATTTCTTTCACTATCGCTTCGGTCCGTCTGCTCACTTGCTACAGAGCGCCAGACTGGCGTTGAAGGAGGGCTTGTCCGAGAAAATTGTGCTGGCCTGTCTTCTGCATGATATATCTGTGTTCGGATTTATCAGAGCCGATCATGGCTATTGGGGTGCTCAGCTGGTGGCCCCATATGTCGATGAAGAAGTGAGCTGGGCGATCCGTGCACATCAGGCACTCCGTTTCTATCCAGATGAATCTGTAGGATACGGATATCCCGAAGCATATGTGAACATGTTCGGCCCCAACTACCGGCCAGATCCCTACATCGACCGAGACTATCAGGAAGCGCGTGAGCACCGCTGGTATATGTCCGCACGAATGATAACTGTGAACGACATCTACGCCTTTGACCCAAATGTATCCGTCTCAATCGAGGATTTCACAGATATCATCGGGAGAAATTTTCGTCAGCCCAAGGAAGGACTCGGATTGGACAATTCGCCTTCCAGTCACATGTGGCGGACGATAATCGCTCCAACAAAATTTCTATGACCTGTGTCAACCGCCAATGTGTGCGTCCGGCTCTCAATGAGGGATATTTGGAAATCTTCTGTCACTCGACGGATTGGGGGTGAGGGCCGATGAGGCATGAAGCCGCCGATACCGAGGGCAGTTCTGGCAGACGGTGCGTTCGTTCGAACGGACTGAACATGGAGGAAGGCGAATGAAGACCGAGAATCGTGGAAGCGTTCTGATTTCTGGTGCAAGCATTGCTGGCCCCGCTCTTGCCTACTGGCTCAACAAGTTCGGCTACAATGTCACTGTCGTGGAGCGCGCGCCTGGCCCCAGAAAAGGGGGGTATGCAGTTGATCTGCGCGGCCCAGCGATGGAGGTCGTTTTGCGTATGGGCATCGTTCCGCGCCTGAAGCAGTCGCACATAAACTGCGAAAAGGTTACCTTTCTGAATGAGGATGGCAGTGCCGCCGGTGTCATTCGCCCACAGGCAGCGAGCGGAGGTGTGGCCGGACGAGACGTCGAAGTTCCCCGCACCGCGCTGATGGAGGCGGTCCTGGATGCCATCGGGGATGAGGTGGAGTTCATCTACAACGAATCAGTTTCCGGCATCAGTCAGGACGGCGACGAGGTCCACGTCGTCTTCAAGAGTGGGATAGGCCGCGACTTCGACCTGGTCATTGGAGCCGATGGTGTCAATTCCAATACTCGAAAAATGACGATAGATCCGGGGGCTGAGTGCCTTAAGTATCTGGGCTATTGTTTTGTCGGCTTCTCTATCCCCAACTATCTCGACGTCTGGGATGAGAATGTCTCCTGGAACATTCCCGGCAAGTGCGCTGTGCTGTTTTCTACGACCGATCGATCCGAAGCCAATGCGTTCATGGAGTTCCTGACGGATGAACCGCCCTATGAGCGGATGAAGAACGACAAGGATATTTGCGCACTTTTCAGGGAGAAGTTTGCTGGCCACGGCTGGGAAATTCCCAACTTGCTGAAGCATATGGAGACCGCAGACGATCTTTTTTACGATGCCACAACTTATGTTGACCTGGAAAAGTGGTCTGATGGTCGTGTCGCGCTTGTGGGTGACGCTGCCTATGGTCCGTCGTTCTTCACTGGACAGGGAGCGAGCCTTGCCATGGTCGGAGCCTACGTGCTGGCTGTTGAGCTGTTGACTGCCGCTGACCATGTTGAAGCCTTTGCAAATTATGAGCGCACGATGCGCCCATTTGTTGAAACCAACCGAGCCTTGATCGAGCCCGGAATTGCCACTCTCCACCCACGTACGCAGGAAGAAATCGACCGTCGAAATGCCGAGATAAGCAAGCCGGTTATGTCGGTTGGTGAGGTTGGGCAGGAAGCTCATTTGTCGATCGATCTGCCTGATCACAGATACTTCATATAGGCAGTGCGGACCCGCGTCCGGTTGGGGCATAGGCGATGCGTGCCTGTTGCGACTTGGGTTCTCGTTCCTGGCGCCGCTTGACTAAGGCGCGCTGCTTTGCCTGTGGCTGCAGCCCCCTCGTCACCCGTGGGGATCGAGCGCCTGTTCCAGTGTTTGAGGCATATGAGCGCTCCTAGCCGCGCCAAAATGGCTTGCATGGTCTTGAGGTGCGTAGTCCCGAGAATTCGTTTCGCCTCGACGGGAGGGGGCCAAGTTGAATGTAAGGTTGCCTGATGATTGCAATTGACCGGAATGGCCAAACCGGTACTTGTCAAGTTAAGTAATGTGAGTGGCGGGCCAACTCCCGACCGGAAAGTAGCCGGTCAGGTCGGCAAAAGGGCTGCTTGCAAACCCGATCAGGACGACGGGAAGAGAACGCTTCCGCTGACAAAGCGAGGGGTGCGTAAGTGAGGAAACGTAAGGCGCGAGCAATCCATATGACAAATACAGAAACTGATTCAGCTGAGGCCCGCTCGGAAGAGCGGCACTGGCTGCTCGTGATCGTTCTCATGCTTATCTATATGTATG
>JAVEXH010000470.1:0-2766 GCA_034004175.1 Spirochaetia bacterium | reverse complement strand
CATGGTTGTGCCGATAGACACTGCCATAGCCATTCGTGCCTTCGAACTCGGTTCTGCCTGTGCAGGCAGACTTCCCCTGGCCGATGCCTTGATAGCCGCCTGTGCCAGTGTGCATGAAGCCGTTCTTGTCCATCGGGACTCGCATTTTGATGGTATTCCCGATTCATTTCTTGCCAAGGAGAAACTCGAGGCTTGAGGCTCGCGCTGAGCCCTGGCAGGAACTATCTGCGCTCGTTCATCTTCCTGTGCATCCGGGGGGGAGTCCCGGTATCTTCAGACGAGCCTTTCCCCTTGCGCGCACAGCCTGGGCAAGTATTGTATACTGATCATGAACCAGCGTCCTGCAGTCTTCATCCAGACCATCAAGGATTCCCGATGAACAACACCCGAAAAGACACCGAGCTTACCCACAGCGAACGCCATGGCCGCCTCTTCCATCGTATAGCCCTGCCGTACTCATGGTTCTTTGCAGGCCAGAGCCGCAGCTACGCCAAGTGTTTCGAGCTTGGCCGTTCTGCCCTGCCGGATCCTGCAGGCAAACTGGCCCTTGACCTTGGCTGTGGAACCGGCGCCTTCACCGCTGCCCTCCGCAAGGAAGGCTGGAACGCCCAGGGGGTGGACATAGCTCCTGGTATGCTGGCCCAGGCCCACAAGAAAGGCCTGTCCTGCGCTCTGGGCAACGTCCTGCAGGGCCTGTCCCTGGCTGACCACAGCTTTGACCTGGTAAGCGCCGCCTACGTAGCCCATGGCCTCCTGAAGGATGACCGCCACCGTCTGTTCACCGAAATGCGTCGCCTGTCCCGTGGCCATGTACTCTTCCATGACTACACCCCGGACCGCCATCCTCTGACCAGCTTCATCGAGTATCTTGAGGGCGGTGACTACTTCAACTTCATCCAGACCGGCGAAGATGAAATGCGAGCCGTCTTTTCAGACGTGAAGGTGGTAAGGGTAGGGCGCCAGGCAGCCTGGTATATTTGTAGTATTAAATAATTACTTTTATTCGCGGCTTTCTATGTCCGGCTTCAACAGGCAGGCTGCCCTGGCTCTGATACTCCTATTGAGTTTATTTCGCAACTACTGGAATATAGCGCGCAGTCGTCTGCATGTAGGCTCTCCATTCAGCAGGATAACGGGTGGAAAGAAACCTCTCCTCGTCATTTACCCTTGCATTGATGAGCACCATAAAAATAGAGGTGCTCCCCAACATTCCCAATCCGATGGTAGGACTGTACTCGGCTGCCATCAGGCAGAACGCCAGCAGGAAGTCGACCATGGCTACATACATGGGGTTGCGTGAGAGACGGTAGATGCCACTGACAGTGGGCCAATGGTCAATTCGGTATCATCATTGCAAAGAATGCAGCAAGGAGTATCCATAGGCGCATTGGTTTACCCCCTATTCGCCGGTGTCGAAGGTCTGGAAATCCTCCAGACGGAGCACCGGATCATCGGTGAAACCGGCCGGCTTTATCCGCATCGCTTCGATGAACCGTGCCCAGTAATTCACCTTGGCTGCCAGTGCGGCAATTGCGACAATCTCTTCATGGGAAAACAGTCGCCTGACGTCCGACAGCAACTGTTCGTCGAAGGACACTGGCGTCTTTGTCATGGCTATTGCATAGCGTAGGGCAACTTTTTCCTGTTCACTGAACGAGGTCACCGAGTCCATATCAACAAGCAACTGCATAGCCTGGATTTCCTCTTCCGTGATCCCATGTTCTGCATACTTGGATGAATTCAGATCGATTGCAAAGGGACATGAGGCGGCAAACGAAACCTGCATGCGCAGGAGGTAGACAAGGCGGGGATCCAGTATCTTGGCAGCACCCTTTTCTATGTACAACTCCAGGGCCCCTGAGGCTACACCCAAGTCTGTGGACCATGTCAGTACCCGGCCTGGCATCACCTCCTTGTCAAAACCCCGCTCGGCAAAACCAAGCAGGAATTTCGAAAAGGCCGGGATCTTTTCGGGTGGACTGACCAGGCTTCCGGACTGGGCATCCACTTCGCTTGTCCATTTCGTACCGCCACCCGGGATCGGTTCCAGTTGATTGGCGGTCAGCCGTGGTTTTGTGCTTTTGCATGAACCGGCGGTGATACTCATCAGTACAGCAAAGCCAGCCCACAGGATTTTTCTGCCGCTCATTGTATGCCTCCTTCAGCCATCATTTCGACTCACATCGGAAACCTGTACCAGTACAACCTGCAGACCTGTTTCATGCATCAGGATGTCCTGTGCATCATTCCGGGAATTCCCAAGTGGTCAATCGCACAAGCTCTGCGCCCAGGCTTTGGCCTTGCTGATTTCCTGTTCATCCGGATGCCCGACGTGCAGCACACCAAAGGAATGGCCGAGGAATTTTGCATAATCCGGCGAAACGGCTATGCCCTTGAGCAGGCACTCTTTCTGGATATGCCTGAAGGCGCTTCTGTCGGATTTTCCTCTGCCAAGCCATGTAATCAATACATGAACCTCTCTGGGTACCTGGCTTTTCTCCTGTTTCCGGATAAACGCGGTGATGTTCTTGTGCGGAAGCCCGCCGTATACCCCTGTGCCTATGATCACGGTGTTGTATCCCGAAAGATCAAAAACATCATTTCCACTGATTTTTCTTGATTCCCACCCAGCCAACCCGGCAATGGCATCGCATATCCTTCGGGTATTTCCTGTTTCCTTGGAACAAAGAATCAAATTATCCATCTGCGCCTCCTTGTTAATCAGCTTGTTCAAACATACTACCGGGGCTGGCAAAATGTAATGGC
>JAVEXH010000469.1:0-2766 GCA_034004175.1 Spirochaetia bacterium | reverse complement strand
ATATACCGTACAAGGTTTCCGGTGGCACCAGTTTCTTCCAGCGCAAGGAAATAAAAGACATCATCTCTTACCTGCGGGTCATAGCCAATCCCGAAGACGATATAAACCTGATCCGCATCGCCAATGTCCCTCGCCGCGGCATAGGACGGCGGGCCCTGGAACTTCTGTCGGACATCGCCAAAAGCCATTCCTGTTCCATGCGTCATGCCATGCAACTGGTTCGGTCCGACCACGGGGTGGAGTTTCCGGAGCGGATCAGGCAGGACGTGGACTCCTTCCTGTCCCTGCTGGAATTTTTCAGGGAAGAACTGCTGGGACGCCGCAACCTGGCCGCCAAGGTCCGCAAGCTGGTGGATGCTTTGGATTACTGGGGCTACATCGTGGCCGAAAACCAGAGCAACGAGAAGGCAGCCAAGTGGAAGTTCATGAACGTGGAAAGCCTGCTCCGTGGGATTGATACCTGGGAGAAGGATCCCGACAATTTTGATCCCAGCCTTTTTTCCTGGCTGAACCGCATCTCCCTCATAACCCGGGATGATCTTGAAGAAGACGAGGGCGGCAAGGTGAACCTGATGACCATCCATGCCGCCAAGGGCCTGGAATTCGATGTGGTCTTTGTGGCGGGCTGCGAGGACGGCATCATTCCCCATGCCAGATCCCTGGAAGAAGGGGAGGGAAACCTGGAGGAAGAGCGGCGGCTGTTCTATGTGGCCATAACCAGGGCCAGGGACAGATTGTTCCTGTCTACCTGCCGTCAGCGGCGGCGCAATTCCATGCCCGTGGACTGTGTACCTTCGCCCTTCCTGGCGGAGATTCCCGAGGGGCTGATCAGCTGGCGGGAGGGTGAGGCCGCGCTCACCGAAGACGAAGAAGCCTCTGCCTGGTCAGAGGTGCACAAGATGTTCACCATCTGAGCATGCCGCGCTGTCCGTTCGTTTGGTCGTAGCTCGGCCCATCCTGGGCGCTTCAGCTCTGGTCGCGGACAAGCATCCAGGTAAGCTCATGCTTGTTGTGCCAGAGGTGGATGACCCTGGAGCCGGGAATGGCTGCAAAGCGTTCCGTGGTGGCTCTGTCCCAGTCGGCACCCTGCATTTTTATGGTGCAGACAAAATTCCTGACAAGTCCGGATTCCAGCCACAGGCTTACCCATTCATACAACGCCGGAGGGTAGCAGATGACGTCTGAGAACAGCCAGTCTGCCTTTCCCAGGTCTTCCGGCTTCAGGGTAAAGGCATTGTGCTTCATGAAACTGACCCCGGACATGGCTGCGACACTTGGTTCCAGAGGAGCACGGTCGATGGCCAGGACTTCTGCACCTAAACCTGCCAGAGCCCAGGTCCAGCCACCCGGGCTGGCTCCGGCGTCTATGCATCGCTGCCCGGGACCGGGCATGGCTCCTGCCATTACCAGGGCTTCCCAGAGCTTGCGGTAGGCCCGGCTGGGTGGTCCCTCCTTGTCCTCGGCAAAATTGAATTCGCCGTTGGGCCAGGGGCTTGAGCAGTCGGCGGATGCCATCAGGGTATGTTCGTCCAGGAGCATGAAGGCCCCCATGGGTGAATCCGGAATCGTGAAAGGGAAGGTCTTTGGCTTGTCGGGAAAATGTGGCAGGGATTCCGCAATCAGGGTGGTCCGCCTGGCCAGACGGGCAGGGTAGGGAGCCCAGTTGCGCTGTATGCTGCGAAGCAGCCGGGCAGCATCCGAAATGGAGTTGAACTCGGCGGTAAATGGCCGCTTCCAGATATTCCTGACCCAGAAGGCATTGCGTTCAGGTCCCATCACGGTCAGTATGTCGCCATCTGTACGATACGCAGTGCCGGTTTCAGCGCTCAGATGATCAAGGAAACCTGGTGCCGCATGATAGCAGCAGGCGTCCAGGTACTGCGGTTCTGTTTTTCTGTCCGGTGTTTCCTCTGTACCCTTAACCGGTATATCTCTTTTGCTCATATGAATTTATGTGTTCTGGCGGCTTCAAGCAGTCGCCGGTTCCACACGTTCTTCTCCATGTATTGCTCCCGTTGTATCCTGTTTTCGATGCGCCCGGCACGCTGCTGCAGCACTTTGAAGGCTCTGGAAAGGACGGTGACCTTGTCTACCGGCGGATCCGGCAGGCGTTCCTCCAGCAGGTAGCAGAAAAAGCAGTAGGTGCCCATGCCTGGATTGGCTTTGGCGGCACGCCGGCTCCTGGTCAGATTGTGAAGGCTTTCCGCGCAGCCTGCATCCCTCTCATCCAGCCCGGTTGCAAAGAGGGTCAGAGCCAGTTCCAGATCAGCAAGTGGTGTATCCCCGGAGGCAAAATCTATGCATCTGCCTTCTATTTCGGCAAAGGGGCTGGACCATTCAAATCTGTCTGAAGGTCTGAATGGACGTTGGCGAACAGGTGTTGGCTCTTCATCCGGAAAAGCCTGCCTGACCGGCCTGTCCAGCCAGGTCCGTGCATCCCGGGGGCGGCCACGCAGGATGGCCATCTCGCCGAGGAAGATGCGGGCTTCGGTGTCGGCTGCTTCCGGTTCCAGTATCCTCTCGGCAGAGCTGAAATCACCAGCGTAAGCCAGAGCTCTTCCCTGCCAGATGCGGGCTCTGGCTGGAACCCCGGGCAGGCTGTACTTGGTTCCCAGTGCTTCGAGTCTCGAGTAGCGCTCTGCCGCTTTGTCGTAATCACCGAGTTCAAGGTCTATCCTGCCCCGTAGTGACTCGATTGCCCCGAGTCCGTCCATCCTGAACAGGTAGCCAGCCGAGACGGCGGCCTGATCGGCAGCCGAGGTTGAA
>JAVEXH010000468.1:0-2771 GCA_034004175.1 Spirochaetia bacterium | reverse complement strand
CGTGCCGCGGCCTTGAAAGCCTCCAGCCTGCGTTCAAGCTCTGCTTCGTCCACTTTCATAACCTGTTCCTAGCTGCGACTGATTCGTATGTAGGAGTATACAGCAAGTGGAAGGGATGTCAACAACAAGCGTACATGCAAATGCGCCCGTCCGTTTTGGCGGCCAGCCCGGCCTATGGCCCGGTCTCGGGCCTTCGCTTCAAGTCCTCGCCGCTGCCCAAGGATCCATTCGATCGTCTGCTGGTCGCGCAAGCCCTTGTAGAAAACTTGGTCATAGCGACCAAAAATCCGGATCACCTTTGGCTGAGCGTACCAGAGTGTTCCCGGGTAAAAACCTGGCTGGCACTATTGATCGTGTGCCCGCCTGCCACCAGTCGTATATCCTGTGAAAACCATCAACCGAGCCATGAAAATACAGAACCGATCCGTGGAAACCATCAAGCGATGCATGAATCACAGGATTACTACCGGTGAGTCACAGCCTTGTTGCTGGTGAATCACAACCTTGCTTGCGGTAACTCACAACCTTGTTCCGTGCCATTGCCCGAGGCAGGGTCTGACACGTGTGTGCCTATGGCAGTACTAACCTGCCACGTATAATCCCGCAGGCTTCACTGGCCTAACCAAGTGGCATTGCTCTCAATATTCACAGTTTTGTCTATTTATATTTAAACATTTAAACAATATGTTGACTATTATCATTATCTGATCCATACTCCCCCCATGAACACCATAAACCCCGATGCCTCCATCACAGAACTCAAGCAGGGCTGGCTTGACGACAGACTATCTCACTCCCGCATCTGCCTGCACTGCGGCAAGCGCTTCAACCGCGGGCAGATATATCCCTTCGGCGACCAGCTGCTCAGCTCCAAGGCAGCTGCAGACAGGCATGTCCGGGAAGCCCACGGATCCGCCTTCGAGGCCATTCTGGGGGCAGGCAAGACGGCCACAGGCCTGAGCGAGGTTCAGGAAACTGTGCTCCGGGGTCTGTACAATGGCGCCGACGATGCAGAGCTAGCCAGAGCCCTGGGCGACAAAGCCCTGTCCACAGTACGGTCGCACCGGCGCAATCTGAGGCTGAAAGCCGCGGAGGCCAGGTTCTTCCTGGCTGCCATGGAACTGGCCGAGGCCCGGACCAGGGATGAAAGCCGCTTTGTGGACTTTGGCCCCGGACTGCCGGTACGTGACGAGAGGGCGGATGTGACCGGAGACGAGGCTGCAGCCATAGAGAAGGCCTTCATGCAGCCGGATGGTACCTTGTCGCGCATTCCACCCAAGGAGAAACAGAAGCTGGTCATACTGCGCCGCCTGGCTCAGCTGTTCGAGCGGGGTCGGGAGTACTCCGATGCAGAGGTCCGCAGCCTGCTTGGTGCGGTGCATGCGGACCATGCCATGCTCAGACGTTATCTGGTGGATTACCGCTTCATCGAGCGGGATGACGAAGGCCGGCGGTACCGGCGGCCTTGAGGGGGCTGGATCAGCCTGGCACTGCCGGCTGGCCAGGCAGTCTTTACCACTCGAAATCCGATGGCAACTCCTCGGTCAGACCAAGCTCCCAGGTGGGGCAGCCATAGTCCCTGGCCGTCAACCGAATCTCTGCTTCCATAGCCCGGTAATCATTCCCCTGGGCTACTATTTTCCTGGGCAACTGGGGCAGCATCTTGAGTCGCTGTTCCACATTCTTCCAGGCAAAGGTATAGCTTAGCTTGTCCACATACTGGGTGCAGTAGCCGACCAGATTCGAGTAGGATTCCATGAACAACTTACGGATTGATCTGGCCTGAGCCGGGCTGACATGGAGGCACAGGCAGTCCAGGACGACTATCTGGAACCTGCGGGCTGCCACCCAGTCCAGGGTCCAGTCCAGCCCCTTCAGCTTCTTGCCGTAGGCCAGGTCGTAACGACTGCCCAGGTACTCCCGCAACAACAAGAATACAAAAATCACATCCGGCCACATGATACGGAACTCGCATACCGCCTGGAGCGGCAAGCCGGTCTTTTCACCCGGTACAAAGCGGAAACCCGGACCAAGCGTCCCGGCCAGGTCACCGGCAGTGCTGTTTCCCATCGTTCCCGGCTCGTCCAGTTCTTCCATAGCTTCTGGCTCTTCCGCATCGTCGTAGGCATCATCCAGCTCGCCGGCGTCGATGTAGTCCTCATCAAAATCTTCAATGCCGTCGAACTCTTCAAGTTCTTCAAGTTCCTCCAGCCCGTCATCGCCGGACTCCACTCCATCGAGGCTCTGGTCAAAGGGCAGTTCCTTCCCGGTTTTGAAGGACAAAATCCTGCCGGCATCAACGACGGGTCCTTTCATGGCTCCCGGATCATCAAACCCTTCAGTCTCTGTCGTGGTAGATACGGGAAGGGCGTGCCGGATGTCATTGCATAAACTGAATATCCTGAGATTGGTTCCGGACTGTGGAATCTCCCCGTCCACAAGGCCATCACGTTTTTCCATGAGAGTATTCAAGGCACAGTACAGTTCTTCCAGGTCTGCTCCAGTACCACGAATGACAACACCAGCATGATTCCTGGTGGCTTTGGCCTTCAACACTTGATACACCTCCATGGATACTGCTACGGGACCATCCATCATAGTATCGGCAAAAACCACCTCTGCTGCTACCCGTAACGGGCATATCCGGTATTCCCTCGGAGCCCCTTCAAGGCGTACACTGAAGGTAAAGGGACTCAGGAGAGTGCAACTGCCATCACTGAGTCCACCTGTATCCGAAGGAGGAACCATGTTACCAGAAGGAACCCCGACTG
>JAVEXH010000039.1:0-12708 GCA_034004175.1 Spirochaetia bacterium | reverse complement strand
AGACCCGGCCGCATCCCATCAATCAAGGAAGTAGCACTGGCTCTGGCCAGCGGGAAATCCCTCAGCCAGATTGCCTATCAGGCAATCGAGACCGTGATCAATGGCAATCCCGATCTTGCCGGCCTGGTAATCCTGCGTGATCAGGAAGACCGGCTCGAAGCGGTAGCCCGCAAGGGATTCGAGGATGCATCCGTGCTGGCCGATGGCCTTTCCCTGGGGCAGGGTTGCGCAGGTCGGGCCATACTCGAACGCCGAGCCATTGCCTTCAGGTTGCCGGAAACAGGTTCAGCAGAATCCTCCCTTCTGGCCTTCATGAGAGCTTACGGGTTCCGGTCATACCGGGTCTTGCCGATAGTTGTCGATGACAGAGCAGCTGGAGCCATAGAGCTGTTCGACAGAGGAACAACAACAATACGCGAGGATGTGCTAGATACCATCACGGCAATTCTGGCAGCCGCAGTCTCAGGCAACCGTCTGCTCATAGAGTCCAGACAATCGAACGAAGCACTTGCCAATTCATACGATGCAACGCTCAAGGCCTGGGTACGCATGCTTGAACTACGGGACCAGGAAACCGAGGGCCATTCGCGCAGGGTCACATCCATGACCATGGAACAGGCCAAGGCAATGGGCATCAGTCCGGCAGGATTCGATGACCTGCGACGTGGAGCCCTCCTGCATGACATCGGGAAAATGGGTATCCCGGACTCCATACTCCTGAAACCGGGGAAACTAGATGATGATGAAATGGACCTCATGAAGCAGCATCCGGAGCTTGCATTCCGTATGCTGGCAAAAGTGGGATTCCTGGCAAAAGCAGCAGAAATACCCTACTGCCACCATGAAAAATGGGATGGCAGCGGTTATCCCAGGGGACTCAAGGGGACCGAGATACCCCTTGGGGCACGGATCTTTGCCATTGTCGATGTATGGGATGCCCTGTGTTCGGACAGGCCGTACCGCAAGGCAATGCCGGCCAACGAGGCAGCCGCCGTAATAGCGGCGGGTTCAGGCAGCCATTTTGATCCCCTGATAGCCAAGACCTTCCTCAATCTGAAGAAACCAGAAATCGGGCATTCAATTCAAGCGCGACCCATCCACGGTTCCAGAACCCCAGGTAACCTCAGGGAAGGCAGGAATCCCAGGCCCGCATCTTCAGACCGGTAATACCCTGTGAGGGTTGCCATATCAAGGATCAAAGGGCCAATTGCGGCAGCAAAGTGACTCCTGCTCCTGCCCGCCGGTTCTAGCCTTCCGGTAAGGGCATACAGGGTAAACACATACCGGTGAAGGCCCTCAGGCGGACAGGGTCCACCCCAGCCGAGTTCAAGATAATCATTCAGGCCCTGCGTCATGCCACCATCAAGACGCTCGTATGGCGGAAGACCGGGAGAAAGCCTTGTTTCACAGGCAGGGATATCCCACAACAGCCAGTGTGTCCAGTTCCTGTCTCCAGGGCCTGCTGTATCATCGCAGGCCAACGCCAGGGTAACCGTTCCGGCCGGGACATCCGACCATAGCAGGGAAGGAGAAATATTGCCTGCCTCGTATGCTGTATCAAAAGGCAGGAAGGCACCATTGGCAAAAGCCGGGCTGGATAGTTTCATGCTGAGTTCCTTTCGCGACGATTCATCGCAACAACTCAACAATATGACACATTTAGTTTAATTGTCAATATCGACAAGCCAGCTCAACATTCCCTGCAAATCCGGCGCACACCTGACCGGATCACACTTGCCGTGCAGAAACCCGGCCATGGATCACAGATACTCTACAGCAGTCTCCAGTTCAAGGGCCTTTCTGAGCAGGGTGGCAACCCCGCAGTATCTATCCTGGGACAGATTGATGGCCTTCTGCACATTCTCATCCTTGAGGCCATCGGCTTTTTTGAACTGATAGATGATGCGCACCTTGGTGTAGGTCTTGGGATGCTCCTCGGTGAGATCCCCTTCTACACGCATGTTGAACCAGCTGATCGGCTCCCTCATCTTTTTCAATACCGAGACTACATCCATACCCGAACAACCTGCCAAAGCCGTAAGGATGAGCGGCTTTGGTCGGGGACCAGAATCCTTGCCGCCGAATTGCTCGTCGGCATCAAGCACAATCTCGTGGCCATTCACCTTGGCAGTAAAGGCCATATCCCCATTCCATGAACAATTGATCTCGTGCATTGCTTCCTCCGGAAATACTTTACTTCGTTCTGATAATATATGAAAAAACCAGCCCTGCGGCCATTCACCACAGCCTAACGCTTGAGCCCAACCACCACCACAAAGCGGTTGTCCTTATAATCGACGCTCCGTACCCAGGCGCGTCCCTTGGCATACGGACCGGCAAGGATGGCCTGGCGGATTGCATACGAGCCTGGCGCACCGGATTCCCCCGTTCCGGCGGCAGCAAGCTCGGCCAGGGTAAAACGTATGGTCAGGCTGCGGTCGGCTCTGGGCAGCCGGGGTGCACCCTCGATGGAGACATCGTAGCGAACCAGAATCCCGTCAGCTGATCGGGTAATTACCGTCTCCCGGCCGGAACTGAAGGAAACCCTTGGCGTATCAGAGCTCAGGTTGATGGTCTTGCCCTTGCGTTCGAATGCTGTTGGCACATACAGACGCAATGCCTCGGTCTGTACACCCATGTTCATGGTCCAGACGTCATTCTGTCCTGGTTGTCGTACCAGATAGACTGGCCGGGCCTCCTGGGCAGCTACAGCCTGGAAACCGAGCAGGCCAAGACAGCAAGCCATCAATATACCTTTCAGATATTTGCAGGATTTCATGCATTACTCCCTGTCCATAGTATAGACTTACCAATATGCCACACCAAAGCTGGAATTACTGGAATGGTGTCTGCTTCAGAACATCCTTCCGGCCCCGGTCATAGTGGTTTGCTTCAAGGTCTTCCGTGCCTTGAGGGCCATAGGTTATACTGCAGCCCTTGCGGGAAGGTGGATTGCTGTGACCATACAGGAACTAAAGGAACAGGCCTGGCTGGCCAATCTGGAGCTCAAGGCCCTGGGCCTGGCCATATTCACCTGGGGCAATGCCAGCGGTGTGGACAGGCAGAGCGGCCTGGTGGCCATAAAACCATCCGGTGTAGCCTACGAGACCATGAAGGCCAGTGATATGGTTGTAGTCGATCTTGAAGGCAAAACAGTGGAAGGCTCATACAAGCCCTCCTCAGACCTGCCCACCCATCTGATACTGTACAAGGAATTCCCCGAACTCGGTGGCGTGGCCCACAGCCATTCAACCTACGCCACCGCCATAGCCCAGGCCGGCATGGGCCTGCCTGCAGAAGGCACCACCCATGCGGACCACTTCTACGGCGCCGTGCCCTGTACCCGACCCATGACCACTGCAGAAATCGAAGGTGCCTACGAGCACGAAACAGGCATGGTTATTGTCGAGACCTTCAGGACCCGCAACCTGGCTGCCGCCGACATCCCGGCGGTGCTGGTGCATGGCCACGGCCCCTTCAGCTGGGGGTCTGACCCCATGTCTGCGGTTCACAATGCCGCCGTGCTGGAAGAAGTGGCGCGCATGGCCATCCTGTCACGTACCTTCGGCGGGGCAACCCCTCCGGGCATCAGCCAGAGCCTGCTGGACAAGCACTACCTGCGCAAGCATGGCAAAAATGCGTATTACGGGCAGGGGAAGCACTGAGGAAACAGGCCCGGGGTCAGTGGTTCAGCACGCCATCCCCATGCACTGTTTCAAGCCCCTTCTTCACCGCGCTGTCCAGGAAGATCGAGTCTATGCCGAAGCCTATGAACCTGAATCCCTGGGCGGCCCGGCGCCTGGCTGTCTGCGGATCCATACTGAAGATGCCCGGCACAACCCCGGCGCGCTGGGCAGCGGCCAGCACAGCGGCTATGGCAGCCTCTACTTCGGGATGGCCAGGTTGGTCTCCATACCCCATGGAGCAGGCCAGGTCATAAGGCCCCACGAAAATCACATCGATGCCGGGCACCGCGAGGATCGCCTCGATGTTCCTGACCGCGTCCTTGTGCTCAGCCTGGATCATCACCATGACCTGGTCATTGGCAACGCCCATGTACTCGGCCAGCCGCACACCGAACAGGGAAGCCCTCCCGGCACCGAGGCCGCGCACACCGGCCGGAGCATACTTGCAGTATGAAACTGCCATCCTGGCTTCTTCCTCGGTATTGACCATGGGAATCATGACGCCCAGGGCACCGGCATCAAGGACACGCTTGATGGCAGCCTGATCGTTCCACTGCACGCGAACCAGAGGCGTCGGGCCCCCACGGTCTATGGCCGCCAGCATGTCACCGGCAGTCTCAAGATCCATGGCACCATGCTCCATATCCACCAGGATCCAGTCAAAGCCACGGTGGGCAAGAATCTCCGACACAGTACTGCTGGCTATGCTCTGAAAGGTGCCGTAACAGGTCTTGCCTGCCAACAGACTGGTCTTGGTGTTGTTCTCATAATGCATCGAGGAGTCTCCTTAGTTTCTGGATCGTCAGTGGTGCCGATCCTTCGTAATGGTTGTTCACGTTGACGAAAGCTTTTTTGCCGGCTCCAAGCAGTTTTGACACCGCGCCGCTGATCCGCTGGAGTTCGTCGTCTTTCGGACGGATTATACAGCTCCAGTCCGAGCCTGTCCGCTCCTCCATGCCCTCACGATCCTCACCATGCAGCCGTATGCAGACCGTGTCGCCAAGCATAACAGCGTAACGATCCATGGTCACGGCAACATCGTCCATCCAGTAGCCCTGCAACAAGACAGGTGCGGCTCCATGCCCCTGCAGCAGCTTGAACCAGGAATCGTCCATCCAGCGGGGGTTCCTGATCTCCACCGCGTAGGGCATATCCCCGGGCAAGCCGGACAGGAAAACTCCCAGACTATCCATGAACTGGTTCCTTGACGGCATCTTGTCCTTGTTCAGGTACTCGAACTGGAAGATGAACAACCCGATCTTCGGGACAAGTACTGCCAGGGATTCCAGGAAACGCATGAAAAAGTCATGGTCAAGGAAGCGCTCGTTCGGGTGCAGGGGCTCACCTTTTTTGCCATGATGATGGGTAAGGGTCAGCGCATTGGGACATTTGACGGTGAAGCGGAATTCCGGCGGTGTGGATAGATCATATTCAGCCACCGTCTCCAGCCTCGGCAGGGCTGCGCCGGATTTCCCGAGGGACCAGAACCATTGGTCAACCTCGACAGTGTCATAGTGCCTGGCGTACTCGGCCAGGTAGTTGCCGGGTTCCCGGCTCGAATACACAAGACCATCCCAGGAAGGGTATTTCCAGCTGCAGGTACCCAGATAAAGCTTGTCCATGGAACAAGGATAGTGGAGCAGCTGTCTGAAGTGAAGCTGCATGGCAGGTTATTTCTTTGCCTGTTCCATAAAAGGACAGTATACTGGCCCCGCCCTGCGTCAGGGTAATGGAGTCTACATGAAACTCAGAAAGCCACTTGTCATCATCCTTGTCCTGCTGGCGGTTTTCTTCCTTGCCGGGCAGTTGCTGCCAAAAATCACGGAAACGTCTTACACAACCATGCGCACCTCCACCAAAGCCTTTGATGTACAGGCCGTACAAGATGGCTCCTATGTGGGCAAAGCCTTCCTCATGCCAGTCTCCGTGCGGGCTAGTGTAACGGTGGCGGGTGGCAGGATAGTCTCGATTGAATTGCTCAAGCACTTCAATGGCCAGGGACAGCCTGCGGAGGCTTTGATTCCGGAGGTTGTCAAAGCTCAATCGCTGGGAGTTGATGTAGTTGCCGGAGCCACCCACTCAAGCCTCACCATCCTCAAGGCCCTGGAGAACGCTTTGTCCAGAGGCATTCGCTGATACTGGCACCACCCATGCCATGCAGAGTATCATACAAACCATGGACCACCCGAAGACAGTTGAATGGGATGCCAGGATGAAGTCCATGTTCGACAGGATAGACGCCATCCTGGAAGACAGGTACCACAACCACTGGCGGCTCAGACGCAACCGGCCCGGAAGAGGTGAGACCACCAATCCCGAGGCAGACGGTCTGTTCAATGTTGGAGCCATCTTCACCCCTGGCTATGGCAGCGAGATAGGGCGGGGCTACCTTGTGGATATCACCCTGGCTACCGATGCCCAGGTGCCGCAGGAACAACGCGAAGAGATCGAGGCCTTGGTACTGGATCTGCTGAAAGGCTTCATACCGGAGTACTTTCCCGAGCGTAGGCTTGAAGTAAGCCGGGATGGTTCGATGTACAAGATTCATGGCGACCTGAGTCTGGGATCTGTCTGAACCTGGATTGGCCGGGAACTCCAAGGCAGAAAACCCGGAGCGCGCGTACATGCAGGGTCACGCTTGCGGGTTCCCACCAGCCGGTCTAGACTGGCAGGATGGAAATACGATCAATCCAGCCTGAGGATTTCTACGAGGCTCTTCGTCTTGATTCCATTTGCTACAACCAGTCATCAGATCTGGCCATCACAGACAGTACTGCGGAAGATCTGAAGGATGCCTTTGGCCTGTTCGAACACGGCCAACTGCGGTCGGTCATGATTTCCCATGGCTACCGGATGTACCACGACGGCACAGCGGTTCCGGTGGCAGGAATTGGCAGTGTGGCTACCTACCCCGAGCATCGGCGCAAAGGCCATGTGCGGGAACTCTTTGCCGTCCTCTTCCCGCGCATGCGCGAACTTGGTCAAGCCTTCTCCATGCTCTTCCCGTTCTCCTACCCCTATTACCGGTCTTTTGGTTATGAGCTGGCGTACTCAGGAAACCAGTACACCTTCCCTCTCGCACAACTGAAGCCAGGCAATGACAATGGCAGTCTGGAAATGATTGTGCCTTCCGCAGGCAGCATCAAGGAACTGGATGAGATCAGGACTCTGTACCGGGATTTTGCTGCCCCACGCAACCTGGCCATGAGCCGCAGTGACGCAGACTGGAAGCGTCTAATTCCGACTGAACCTCATAAAAGCCAGGAATACTTCTACCTGTACCGCAATGCCAACGGTGAAGCACAGGCATATTTCCTGTATAAGACCATGCGGAAAACTCCGTTCAACATCGACATGAGCGTACAGGATCTGGCCTGGCGTGATTCCAGTGGCCT
This sequence comes from Spirochaetia bacterium, assembly GCA_034004175.1. GTDB lineage: Bacteria > Spirochaetota > Spirochaetia > Treponematales > UBA12059 > MIBM01. The sequence continues at coordinate 5,627 of JAVEXH010000039.1, read as the reverse complement.
GCAGAACCTGCTTGCCAGACTTGCGCTTTTCCATCCACTGGCAGTCTCGGCCACGCTCTGTCTGCCATCCGACTGCATGCTTGAACACTACATCCCTGACGCCTACACCATCGAACGAAAAATACTGCCATCGTGCATGGTAAAGGTAGTGGATGTTGCGGCTGCCCTCCGGGCGACGAGGTTTCCGTCCAGCGGCTCCCTGGTCATGCATGTGAAGGACGACACGCTGGACTGGAACGATGGCAGCTTCCTGGTACAGTGGTCCGGTGGCGTCACCGAGGCCTCGCCAACCACCAGAAACCCGGATCTCAGCCTGGATGTGCGTACCCTTGCCCAGTTGCTGGTGGGTTATATAGGTGGTGCCGAACTGATGGATCATGGCCTGGCTGAGTCAAGCCTGAGCCGGGAACAACTTGCCGCCATCTTCCTCCGGAAAGCCCTGTACCAGAACGACCATTTCTGAACCATGTCATGTATCTTGCTTCAGTAAAGTCAGTGTACAACATTGCATGTATAGCCGCGTGATTACAGCGCGGCCTGACTTATAATAGCACGGCTCAGCGTAGCACCCTGTTTTTGCCTTGACGAGCAAAGCCCCGATTGGCTATCATGCTCCCAGTGAAGGGCTGTGTAGCCCTCAGTCCATTGGGGAATTAGCTCAGTTGGTAGAGCGATTGGTTCGCAATCAATAGGTCAGGGGTTCGAATCCCCTATTCTCCAGAAAACCGCCTTCAGGGCGGTTTTTTAATGGGAGAATAGGGGATTCGAAGGGTTGTCGCGCCGAGCGAATGCGAGGATCAGGCGCCATGGATGGCGCCGGAAGCGACAACCCCGGCCTGGAGCAAGGCACAGGATGTGCCGATGCGGAAGGCGAATCCCCTATTCTCCAGAAAACCGTCGCAGTACTCAGACAGTTTTGTCGACATGAACCAGATACTTCCGGAATGATCCCAATAAAACCAGCACAGTGGCTATATACAGCACAGAAATTCCCACGAAGAAATATACATCTCCTGTAAAGAACCCCAGCGAAAAATTGAAGCAGAAATGTATCCAGAAGGAAATGAACAGATTATCGCAAGGTTTCATGAAAAGACCCATGATGATGGTCAATGCTGTCATCACAACAAGATTGGAGGCGAAATACATGAGTGCCTTGCTCCCGCTGAAGGCCGAAGCAATGAACCACAAGGGGAAGTGCCAGAAAGTCCACACGAGGCCAAGGACCAAACTCCCTTTCAGGAAACCGAATCGCGCTTTGAATTCCAGCCGCAGGTAGCTCCGCTCCGTGAAAGATGTCTTTTGCAGAAGGGACAGAAGCCATACTGCGACAGGGAATATACCGAACACCAACACTGGTATGACGGCGGGTAGTGATACTTGAATCTTCTCCCTGAATGTCTGCTTGTCGAACATGCCGATTGTCATGCCCGGTTTCAGCTTTCCCGACATAAGCCACAGCACTATGGTGGGCGACCAACTGCACAGGATCGCAATCCCGTTCATGACTGCCGGCGGAGCATGGAAAACCATCGACACCACTCCGCCCAATCCTATGATCATCACCCAGAACAGCAGATATGAATAAATCACATAGTGCCATATCGCCGGTAGTGCTTTGCTTTTCATACCAAATTTCACGTTATCTTTGTAAAACTCCGAAATCTTTGCTTGAAACCGCATCTCCCTGAGCCAGGCTACCAGCTTTTCTTCCCGGGCCTCAAGATCATTCATGGCTGCATCATGAACACCAGGCCTGTACTCGCCGGTGATCGTGCCGTCCAGGATAGTGCACTTCTCATTTCCCTTACCGAAAGTCTTGACGATATGCTCACCTAGAAGAATCTGTTCACCTGTTACTCCTTGATATTTTCAGCGATATGGATTTCCCCCGCGTCAAGAGTTCCGATCACGGTAGCCGCAAACACCGTGAATATCATCAGCAGCGGTGAAGCCAGGTAGTCCTCGACCGGACTGATTTTGATGCTGAAAGAAGCAGCTCCGAAGGTCGAGATCTGGGCACCAGCCATGGCTCCGCCCAGGGTAGTGGCCAGTAGTATCCCAAGCAGGATCGCTGCGATGAGGACAGACCACATGATGCCGGTAATGGTGGGATATTTCTCCTGCCAATGCCCCCCGACCACCGGCCTTCAGCATAGGTCAAGGGGAAAACAGTATGGTCACCCAGCTCTACCTTATGTCGTTGACCCGCAAGCCGATGGCTTTCATCACCCCGATCTCGCGGTAATCATCTTCAGTTTTGCCAGAAGGGTAAACCGTATGCACAGAAAGGCAACGCTAATCCGCCTTATCCGCAATGCGACCCCGGAGAACGGTCTCGCCATGAGCTGAATATTCCACGGAGAAACCATCGAACCAGACCAGGATATTTCCACCGGGCTCACCCTGCAAACGGATCTTTTGGAATGCTGGATAGTGTTGTGTTTCCATGAGGCGACTATACGGTAGCGGATTTTTTTAGAATCGCCCGAGAATGGGTTTTTGAAAAAATTCCGGCTAACACCAAAGTATCAGAACTGATGCTTGTGGTGAATCATCAAACCAGTCCCAGCCGGCGGGCTTCCACTACTGCCTGGGTACGGCGTCCGACACCAAGCTTGCCGTATAGATTGTTGGCATGGCGCTTGACCGTATCCAATGCTATGAAAAGCTCATCTGCTATTTCCTGATTGGACTTACCGGCACAGATCAAGCGCAGGACATCCAGTTCACGCTCGCTCAGTGGTTCACGCAGAGGTTGAATTCTAGATTCATCCCCCCCGAGGGCTTGTTTGACCAGCGCGATATCTTCATCGAGGAAGCGATTATGGATGGTTGCAGCTATATGTTCAGCCCTGAGCAGATCTTCACGGACGTAGTCGGCTTCATCCTGTGCATGATGCAATTTTGCCGCGATCAGGTACCCTTGAGCCAGGTAGTACTGGTGACCGCTTCTTGCAGCCGTTTCCAGTCCCTTCTCAAGCAGAGCTCCGGCTTCGGCAAAGGAACCACCGGTACGCAGTGCATCCGCCAGCTCCAGTTGAATCAGACAGAACGCCGGATAACCGGCATAGGGAGCCTGCCCGGTCAGCAACAATTCCTGGCGGCAGATATTCTCTGCCTGTTCTGTCTTGCCTCTCAGAAGGCTTATTTTTGCCCATTCCATGGTCGCATGGGCCAGGGAAAAATAATTACCGCAATCCCGGGCATGTACGCTGACCCGGCTCAGGTACTCTTCTGCCCTGTCATAATCCTTCAGCCCCGCATACGCATAGCCCAACTGGGAATAGCAGGCAGTAAGCCCCATATGGGCATACATTTCCCCAAGTGCTTCACGCACAACCTCAATGCTTGGCAACAGTTGTTCAATCTCTCTGATCGCCTCGGCACCATAGCCCTGATGCCTCAGTACAATGGAACGCAGCAGGATCACCTGGTGCATGATGAGGTGGTATTCCGGGTGTTCCACTGGCAGATCTCCAGCCGCGACCATCCTCTCAAATGAGGCCTTGATGCTACCGAGGTAGGTATCGATCCGGTTGTAGTCGCCCCGTATGAACAGCGTCCAACAGTATGCCACACCCAGGGCAGGTGATTGCCGCAAAAGGTCGCCGGGCAAGGATTCCAGCCATTTCACCGCCGTGTCCAATCGGCCTGCATGATACACCCTGCGCCAGTTGTCTACCACAAGACGGCTTACATAGGCATAATCGGGAATGGCCAACGCATGCTGCAAGGCATCTTCAGGCCAGTCATTGGCCTGGAACCATTGTGCGGCGCGGCGATGCAGATCGGGAAGATCCGCAGCCCGCAGCCGTTTCAGATGCCCCTTCAGGAACTCCGCAAATAGGTGATGATATCGCAGCCAGAAATATTCCCCATCCAGCGGAATCATGAAAAGATTGCGCCTGTGCAAATCTGCCAGAATGCCTGCACTTGCAGCGGATCCTGTCACCGCGTCGCACAGAGGCGGACACATCCGCTGGAGTATGGATGTTTCCAGCAGGAAACGCTGCAGAACCTCCGGCTGGCGTTGCAGTACTTCATCCACCAGGTATTCCAGTACAAAATGCTGACTACCCGTAAACTCCATAATAAAGGCGTGGGGATCCTCCCGCCCCTGCATTGAAAGGGCGGCAAGCTGCAGTCCGGCAATCCAGCCCTCTGTGCGGGTATCCAGTGCTTGCACATCTGCCGGGGCCAATCCCAGCTTCATCAGTTCATTGAGGAATTTTGCGGCCTCATGAACCGTAAAACGCAGATCAGCCACTCGCACTTCTGAAAGTTGACCGCGCACCCGCATGCGGCTGAGCGGCAAGGGAGGGTCGGTACGTGTGGCAATGACAATACGCAGACAGCGCGGTAGATGCTCAAGCAGGAAATTCATGCCATCATGGATAGCTTGTTCCGTGATCACATGATAATCATCGAGCACCAGGAGTATCCTCTGCTCCAGTCCCGCGGCCGCATTCACCAACGTGGTTATCAGCGACTGGTGATCAGTCACTCCATCTGATTCCAGTAGAGCCTGCACAGCCTGCCCAAGGGTAGGAGCCACCGTATCAAAAGCCTTTGCAACATAGCCCCAGAACCGCAGGGGATTGTTGTCACGCTCGTCCAGCGAAAGCCAGGCAACCTGGCCTTGATAGGCCGCGAGCCACTGCGCAAGAAGGGTAGACTTGCCGTATCCCGCCGGGGCGGAAAGAAGGGTCAGGCCCCTCCCCGCTTCCAGGCCGGTAGTCAGCCTGTCCAGCAGGTCAGGTCGATTGATCAGACCTGCAGAAACGGCTGGGATAAACAGCTTGGTAAGCAGAATGGAGGTATCCATGATGTTGAAACAATCCTCCTGGTCGAGACCGGCAACCACATATCGAGGGTAAACCTTCGATGTCATTGTAGCATAGTCTGAAACAATACTGGATCCAGATCCTTCAGACTATTTCCGGATATTCTTCAGACTAATTCTGAAGATCCCCCAGCTTGTTCGTTCCCATCAATACATCTTTCGTCAGAATCAACGCCGACTTCTCCGGTTCCTCGAATATGGGAGAATGGGCGGACTCCTCAAAGGTGTAGAAGCCTTTCACCGGTGCCTGCAGTTTGTCAAAATACTCTTTGGCCAGCGGGTAGGCACAGGTGTAATCATATCTGCCATGGAAGAAGTAGACCGGGACGGCCAACTCAGTCACCTTCTGCCCCAGGTCAGTGGCCAGCACTTCATGCCATAAGCGGTAATCAGCAGACCGCGAGTTGATCTTGCCCCGCCACAGCTTGAGCTTCTCCCCCAGGGTGTATTCCCGGAACTGCCAGGATGGCAGGAAGATGCCGGTGATCACCGACTTCATCTGCCGCATGGTTCCGATGCCAAGGCTGTGCATGTACGTATCACGCAGCTTCTCATACGCAGGAGGCAGCGGAACCGTATCGGGGGCCGGCACAGCCTTCAGCCTGCGGGTCATACGCTGATTACCCTGGCTCCTCGACAACTCGATGGCGTACTCGTATGCTACTTGTTCTGACCGCAACTGGTGCACAAGCTGCCCGACGCCGATGTAGGCGTGGTACAGTTCGGGTGCCTTCGCCGCGGCCTGTATGCCAAGGTAACTGCCCCAGGAGTGCCCCATCAG
>JAVEXH010000467.1:0-2781 GCA_034004175.1 Spirochaetia bacterium | reverse complement strand
GTTGATGGTCCTGCCGATGGTTGCTGCCGGCTTTCTGACCGCCCAGACTGTTGCCACTCTGCCTTCTGACAGTGTTCCGGCCTACCTTCTTCCTGAGCCGTATGGAAGCGACGAGTTCCCTCTGTGGACGTATTCCTTGCGCAGATTTGAAATAATCAGTCTGGGAGCCTTTCCCGTCCTTCTTTTCTATTCACGTATAGCCCTGGATACAGGCCGGTATGTGGGCAATGGTTTTGATGCAAGCTATGCTCCCTGGCCATTCAGGAACGAGTTCTCATACAGTCCAGACAGCAATGAGCAATGGCTGGCTGTTAAAGTGGCTGTGGGACTGTCTCTTGGCGTGGGGCTGCTGGATTATTTCCTGCTGTCACGGCGGAAAGCCGGGCAACAGCCACCGGTTGATGCATTCCCTCTGGATCCCCGCCGACCTTGACAGCAGAGCCATGGGGTACTAGTATTCTTCAACGTGAAGAACGATAAAACCAAAATCCTTCTGGTCTGCGAAGATGGGCAGTCAACTCTGGATACAGCAGCCGGAACGATACAGAGCGCAATCAACGGATCCCATGAGGTCAAGCTGAGGTCAGCGTCAAAAGTATCCATCCAGGAAGTGCTGGCGGCAGATAGCTACCTTTTCGGTGTGGGAAAGGCGGATTCCGCAGCCTGGACAGAGTTGCGACGCCTGTTCAAGGGTATAAACCTTGCCGGCCGTAAGGCTGCCTTCTTTGCCGGGGATATCCGGGAGTCAGCAACGCTCCGTGAAGCTTTCAAGGATGCCGGCCTGTATGTCAATGGCCCCGATCTTCTGGTAAAGAAGGGTGTGGACGTTGCTGCCTGGGTACGTGGTGCACTGACCAGAATCTGAACAATCATGGTCCGAACCTTTCCTGTAAATCAAACCCGCACATAGAGGTGCTTTATGTCACGTACATTCAATCTTGACGAGGCCATCAGGAAGGTACCCGGTTTCCCGAAACCAGGAATACTTTTCTATGATATCACCAGCGTTCTGGCTCGCCCGGATGCCTTTAAATACTGCATCGATGCCATGGTGGAGTTGTACAAGGGACAGGATCTGGATGCGGTTGCCGCCGTTGAATCCAGGGGCTTCCTGTTTGCTGCTCCTTTTGCCGAAAGACTTGGCCTGCCTATACTTCTGGTCCGAAAGAAAGGCAAGTTGCCTGGCAAGACGCGATCGATGAAATATACCCTCGAGTACGGCGAAGCCGAAATCGAGATGCATGAGAGTGATATTCCTGCCGGTGGCAGGGTTCTTATTGTGGACGACCTGATAGCCACAGGGGGCACCCTGCGGGCTACCGCAGACCTCCTGGTACAGGGTGGCGCGGTGCCGGTCGGTGTCTTCGGTGTCATCGGCCTGCCTTTCCTCAATTACTCTGAGGTCCTGAAAGATCTGGATGTAAGGGTTCTCATCGAATACTTCGGCGAATAGCCGCAAGGAGATTTTTTCATGATTGCACCCCTCGAAAAGAACGGCGCCTGGAAGGGTCGCCGCGGTCCGCTTGTCATGGTCATCATGGATGGCGTTGGTTATGGTAAATATGCCGAAGGCGATGCCGTTGCCGATTCAAAGCTGTACGCTTTCAGGGCTCTGGAATCCAGTTGTCCTGCCACCCGACTGAAGGCCCATGGTCTGGCGGTGGGTCTGCCTGCGGATGATGACATGGGCAACAGCGAGGTTGGTCACAATGCCATTGGTTGCGGCCGTGTTTTTTCCCAGGGGGCAAAACTGGTTTCAGCGTCCATAGAAACCGGGGCCATGTTCAAAGGGGCCACCTGGAAGAAGCTGGTATCAAAACTGGGTTCCGGCGAAGCAGGAGCCATGCACTTCATCGGGCTGTTCTCGGACGGCAATGTCCACTCCCATATAGACCACCTGAAGGCCATGCTTGCCAGGGCCAGGCAGGATGGGGTAAAGCGGGCAAGGATACATATATTGCTGGACGGCAGGGATGTGGGCGAACAGAGTGCCCTTGAATATGTACAACCCTTTGAGACCTATCTTGCCGGTCTGTCCACCGATGGTTTTGACTACCGCATTGCCTCCGGCGGCGGCAGGCAGTACATAACCATGGACCGCTATGGTGCCGACTGGTCCATGGTGGAGCGGGGCTGGAAAACCCACGTGCTTGGCCTTGGCCGGCAGTTTGCCAGCGCAACCGAAGCCATACTGGCCTACCGGGCAGAAAAGCCATCAATCATAGACCAGGACATCCATGAGTTTGTCATTGCCGAGGCTGGGAAGCCTGTCGGGACGGTGGAAGACGGGGATGCGGTGGTGTACTTCAACTTCCGGGGCGACAGAGCCCTTGAGATGACCGCTGCTTTTGAAAACGACGACTTTCCATGGTTTGACCGGGTGCGCAGGCCTACGGTGGAGTATGCCGGCATGATGGAATACGACGGTGACCTGCATGTTCCGGCCCAGTACCTCGTGAGCCCGCCGTCCATAGACAGGACCATGGGTGAGTATCTGGCCGCCTCACGGGTGCCCATGCTGGCCATCTCCGAGACCCAGAAGTTCGGCCATGTAACCTACTTCTTCAATGGGAACCGTACCGGTAAATTCGACGACTCCATGGAAGACTACATCGAGGTACCCAGCGACCGCCTGCCCTTCGAGCAGCGCCCCTGGATGAAGACCTCGGAGATCACCGACAAGGTGCTCGAAGCCATTGAAGGTGGCAAGTACCGATACATCCGCCTGAACTTCCCCAACGTTGACATGGTTGGCCACACTGGCAACTACCAGGCAGTCGA
>JAVEXH010000466.1:0-2794 GCA_034004175.1 Spirochaetia bacterium | reverse complement strand
AGATATACTTGAGTTCTGGTCCGAAAATGATTTTTCAACCATCGATGTTGCAAGCATACTGGAGTCACCTGCTATGCAGGATTCTGCCACAACCGGACTTGATACCCAAGTTGAAAAAGCCCCTGACCTGCCTTCTGCTTCTTCAGATGACGACGCCATAGCACTGAAGGAAGCTTTCGACCGTGGTTACAGCACCGGTTATCCTGCGGGCTACCAGGCTGCTCTTGCGGAGGTTCCAGAACCAGCACCCCCGCAGGCGTTTGTGTTGCCCGAAGGCATGCTGGATGTGAACGAGTCCCTGCGTATCAAAAAAGCACTTGCCTTGCAGAAAAGCGGCGTCATTGCTGGAAGCCTTATTATATCCGTTGCTGCCGGCCTGGCAGGAAGTGCCGTCTGGCAGTTGGAATCCGGAGACACCGATGGATCATTGGATCATTTCCGCTTGGCAGCCATCGTATCACTGTCCTCATTGCCGTTCTTCCTGACAGCACTGGCGGTGAAGCCCTGACAGGCTTCGATCTTGCTGTTGTCAGCTGTCACCGGTAAGTTCGTTGATGAATTCCCGGTATTCCGGCTTGTCCAGCAGTCGGTCATGAGTACCGAAGGCTAGAGTACGGCCATCCTTCAGGAATAGCACCTTGTCCACATATTGCAGGGTAGAGAGCCGGTGTGAAACGATTACGCAGGAGATGTCGGCAGACAGCTCATCCAGACGGTTCATAAGCCGTTCTTCATTGGTGGCGTCAAGGCTGGCGGTTATATCATCAAAGAGTAGCAATTCCGGCTTCCTGGCCAAGGCCCGGGCAATGGCCATGCGCTGTTTCTGTCCTCCAGAAAGGCTTATGCCCCGCTGGCCTACACGGGTCTGCTCCTTGTCGGCAAAGGCGGCTATCTCGCTGGCAAGCTGGGCAGTCTGTACTGACATTCTGAAGTTCTCTTCCGAGTGGTCATCACTGCCGAAATCTATGTTTTCCCGCAGGGTGCCTGAAAAAAGCAGAGCTTCCTGGGGCACATAGCCCAGCAGGGAACGGTATGCATCGCCATCGCTGTCTCGTAGATCCTGCCCGTTGATCAGTATCTCCCCTGACAGAGGCGGCAAGAGGCCCATCATGGCCTTGATGAGTGTGGTCTTGCCACTGCCTACCGGTCCTATGACGCCGACCCTTTCGCCCCGGCGGATGATCATCGAGACATCTTTCAAGGCATTCCCTGGTCGGTCACCATAACTGAAAGAGACATTCCTGAGTTCCAGGCTTTGTATCCTGTCCACGGGATGATGCAAATCCCTGGTTTCAGGATCGGGGTGATTGGCCATTTCTTCCAGTCGGTCAATATTCACGAAGGCCCGCTTGCCGGATACGAAGAGTTGTGGAATATCCAGAATCGGATAGATGAGCATGCTCAGGTAGGTATAGAAGGCGTAGAAGGTGCCTATGCTTATCTCGCCCCGGACCGCCATGATGCCACCGGCAAAGAAGATGCCCGCCTGGGCTACATAATCGATGTACTGGTATATAAGGTGAAGGATAGCTTCCAGCCTGGCTACACTCATTTCGGTGTTGCGCCTGGTTTCAAGAACATCCTTGAAAAACCGGCGGTATTTATCCTCACAGGCATAGGCCTTTATGATGCGGACTCCTGAAAAGCTCATCTCAAGCCTGGAATTGATGGTGCTGATGGCCTGCTGGTTCTTCTGGAAGGTATCGTAGATCCTGTCCTGGGTTATGTAGAAGACAATGATCATCAGGGGTACCGGAATCAGGGAGTACAGGGTCAATTCAGGGTTGATGAGGAACATGGCGGTGAGGCAGAAAGCCACCTTGCTGATGGATTCCACCGCCCTGAAGATGCCTGAGCACAGGAACCATGACAGCTTCGGGAAATCATAGATGTCATCAGTCAGGCGCGTGACTATGTCTCCGGATGCAAAGCGGGAGAAGAAGCTGTAGTCCTTGCCCATGATGCGGCTGAAATACTTGCCCCGTATAAGGTGCTCGAAAACTGAATTGGTCATGCCCCTGATGCCCGGGAACAGGGAAGCCACAAGCCCAGCCAGCCCAACCGCGATCAGCACAAGGAGCAGGCGGTTTACCTCCACCATGGGATCTGCAGCCGTAGGTGACTCAAGCAGCCCCTGGATGGTGTCAAGCAGGAGCTTTGACAGATAGGGATAGCTAACCGCAACGGCACTGGAGAGCAGGGTAAGGAGGAAGAGGATGGCTATGAGTCCACCCTTTTCGCTCCAGATGGCCCGTATCCAGGCCAGGTGCCTGACCCTGGGCGAAGAGTTGGTGCCGGCCGTCTCCGGAGTACCCGCCGCCTGATCATCTGACGCGGGGTTGTCTGTTGCCGGATTGCCTGTCATCGGACTGCCTCCACGGCAAGGTCAGGGAATTGCAGGCGAACCAGTTCCCCGTATTCAGGGAGGTTTGCCAGAAGCTCCTCATGTCTGCCCTGGGCAATGATGCGGCCATCCTTGAAAAAGAGGATCTTGTCAGCCTTCAGTATGGATGAAAGCCGGTGGGCTACGATGATGGCAGTACGCCCCTTGAGCAGTTCGGCCATGCTTTCCTGTATCCTGCGTTCTGTTGACACATCGACACTGGCAGTGGCCTCGTCCATTATTATGATTTCAGCATTGAAGGCTACAGCCCTGGCAAAGGAGAGAAGCTGTTTCTCTCCCATGGACAGGTTGGCGCCCCGTTCGTGAAGCTCGGTGTTTATGCTGAGAGGCAGGCGGCGCACGAAATCTGCCGCATGCACGGTGTCAAGGGCTGCGCTGGCTTCTGGCTCG
>JAVEXH010000038.1:0-12798 GCA_034004175.1 Spirochaetia bacterium | reverse complement strand
CGTGTGCTCTTCCGATCTCGAACCGGCGATGGACAGTTCGCCATTTCAGTGTCTGACAATGGCCCCGGTCTGCCAGCAGGGTATGAAGATACTGGAAGCCTGGGCTTTACCCTGGTAAAGCTTCTGGTTGACCAGATCGACGGGATCATGGACATTGACAGTTCCGGAAACGGTACCACCATACGGATACGATTTCCTGACTCCGCTCTGTCTTGAAACCGTGGTCGGAACCAGAGGCCAGAGCCAGCACCGGAATTGACCTGACAGCGGTATCAGAAGGAGAAAATGTGTGAAGGATACTCCTGTGACGGATACGGATGAAGGCAGAGCCTACCACATGTTTCTGGTCTCCCTTGGAGCGGTAATTGTACTGCTCTTCTCCGGCATTTTCCTGGGCGTGGGTATCCGCAATACCAGCCTTGTGCATGAGATCATACTTGAACGTGGGCGCTCCCTGTTCCAGCAGATAGTGCTTACCCGCCTCTGGGCTGCACAGTACGGAGGGGTCTATGTCCGCAAGGGACCAGGCGTGGAATCCAATCCCTGGCTGGAACACCCCGATCTTGAAGCGGCAGATGGATCATTGCTTACCCTGCGCAATCCTGCGCTCATAACCCGGGAGATTTCGGAAATAGCAGCCCTGCAGGATGATTACCATTTCAGGATCACCAGCCTGAAGCCACTCAATCCAGGCAACGCCCCGGATGACTTCGAGCGCCGTGCCCTGGAAGCCTTCGAATCCGGAGCCCTTGAATCATGGGATACCATTGAAGGTCCGGATGGCCGGGTGTTCCGCTACATGGGAGCCCTCAATACCGAGTCATCCTGCCTGGTCTGCCATGCCGTACAAGGCTACCAGGAAGGCGATGTACGGGGTGGGATATCTGTTGGGTTTACGGTGGAGCAGGTACAGAAGGAACTGCATCGGAACGCTCTGCTGATAATGGTGGCAGCCGCGCTCATATCGGCACTCACCCTGGCGGTAATTTACATTTTTGTCACCAAACTCCGCCACGAACTGGGCAGACTCCGGCAGGAACTCCAAATCGCAGCCAGCACCGACGCACTTACAGGCTTGTACAACCGCCGCTACGCCATGGAGCGCTTCACCCAGGAAACCAACAAGGCCATCCGCAGTGGCATGCCGCTGGCCTGCGCAATACTAGACGCTGACGACTTCAAGGCTTTGAATGACCGGCATGGCCACCCTGTCGGTGACATGGCCCTGAAAGCCGTTGCAGTTGCCATGAAGGAGACTATACGAGTGTATGATACCCCTTCGCGGTATGGTGGAGAGGAGTTCCTGATCCTGTTTCCCGGACTGGATCGCACGGGAGCCACGGTGGTATGCGACAGGCTTAGACTGGCCATAGCCAGGAACACCGCAGCCGTCCTTCCGGAAGGCACTGCGGTAACCGTCAGCATTGGGCTTGCTGATCTGGCTTCTGCATCCAGGGAGTTGTCAGTCACGACTGGCCAGACTGTCCATCTGGAAACCAGTCAGCCGGATTACACTGAAGCCAGTCACACAAGAAGGCAACCATCCGGCGCGAAGCAAGATGTGCCTGCCATAATCGAAACGATGCTGAAACATGCCGACTCTGCCTTGTACAAGGCCAAAGCAAGGGGCAAGGACTGCTGCGTTGCCTATGCTGATCCTTCCTGAACCAAGGCCGGCATTGAGGCTACCACAACCACTCAGCCCCGGAGTCCGCAACTACTACAGGCGGGGTCCACAGCCACTGCAGCCAGCGCAGTAGGACGGCCGTGGCCTGGGGTTGCCATCAGCTCCAAGCCCACCTGTCCCCTCGGCCTCAGCACAGGAATACATGCCGGCCAGCGATCCAGCCGGCCGGGCGGCAGACTGGCCAGCCAACGGACCAGCCTCCCCTGCATCGGTGCAGCACGAGGGCCTACCGCCACGCAGGGCGCGTATCACCCGCCGGGCTACAAACAAGGCAGCCAGGCCCACAACCACAGCAATGACGGCTATTTCAAGAATTGCATTCATACAGGCGCTCCAAAGGCCATGACCAGCGAACCTATCTGATACACGGCAAAACCAACGAACCAACCCACTGTCAGCAGGTAGGCAAAGGAGAATCCGAGCCACTTCCAGCCCAGTTCAGCACGTATGGTGGCCAGGGAAGCAAAGCAGGGCGGTATTATCAACATGAACAACATGAGCACAAACGCCACCAGAGGGTTCCAGTCGGGATCATTGCGCAGGGCATCGCGCAGGCTCTCGCTCTCCTCGGTCTCCTCGATGCCAACCCGGTACAGTATGCCCAGGGTGGACACTACCACCTCCTTGGCCGCAAAGCCGGTTACCGTAGCAACTCCAACCTTCCAGTCAAAACCGAGGGGTCTTACTGCGGGCTCTATGAACTTGCCCAGGCGGCCGGCCATGCTGTACTCCATTGAGGCTTCGGCAACAACGTTGGCATCCCAGGTAGGCCCAAGGGCTTCCAGCTCCGCTTCTGTTGGTTCCCAGACAGGGAAGGTGGTAACCGCCCAGATGAGCACCGAGGCAGCCAGGATCACTGTGCCGGCTTTCTTGATATACTGCCAGCTCTTGTCCCAGACATGCCACACCACTCCCCTGGCTGTGGGAGCCCGGTAGGGCGGCAACTCCATGACAAAGGGCGTTGGCTCACCCCGCAGTATGGTGTTCTTGAGCAACAGTGCCGACAGCAGGGCCAGGACCACACCGGTGATATAGACCAGCATCACCATGTTGGCTGCATTCGCAGGGAAGAAGGCCGCGGACAGTAGAACATACACCGGCAGCTTGGCACCGCAACTCATGAAAGGGATGATCATTATGGTGATTATCCTGTCGCGGGGACTCTTCAGGGTGCGGGCAGCCATGATGGCAGGAACAGAACAACCAAAGCCAAGCATCATGGGGAAGATCGACTGGCCGTGCAGCCCGAAGGAATGCAGCAGCTTGTCCGTGGCAAAGGCGGCCCTGGACATGTAACCGAGGTCCTCCAATATGGACAAAAGAAAGAACAGTATGACTATCAGCGGAACGAAGGAGAACACACCACCGACACCGCCTATTATACCGTCCACCAGCAAGGATCGCAGCAGACCTTCAGGCATGACAGATTCCAGCGCCCTTGCAAAGAAACCGAACAAGCCTTCCAGCCAGGCCATGGGGTATTCACCTACCAGAAAGGTTATCTGGAATACGGACCACAACACCGCCGCGAAGATTGGAAGGGACAGGAAAGGATTCATCACCACCCGGTCTATGGATTCCGTAACCGTGAAGGCGCTCTTCTTGACGATCTTCACATTCTCCTTGACCGCGCCACGGATGTATCCATAGCGCTGCTCGGAGACCACTATCTCGGCATCCTTGCCGTAATGCTTCTCAAGCCAGGCCGTTGCGGCCTGGGCTGCTGCCTGTATGGCTGTGGCCTGGGGATGGCTCCTGAGCCGATCCATGGCGTTGGCATCTTTTTCAAGGAGTTTCACCGCCAGCCAGCGGGACGGAAACCGGGCGGCAAAGGCCTCGTCAGCCCGGATCAGGCTGTCCAGTTCAGCCAGCCTGGACTCCACCTCGTCGCCATACTGTATGAAACGGTCGGACACCAGCCTCCCGTCGACTATGGCATCAATCGCATCAAGCAACTGGTCGACCCCGCTGCCCTTGGGTCCTACAGTCTTGACCATTGGCAACCCCAGCACTGTCGAGAGAGCCAGCCCGTCCACCGTTATGCCCTTGGCCTCGGCTTCGTCGGTCATGTTCAGGGCTCCGACCACCGGAATGCCCAGTTCCTGGAACTGCAGGCACAGGTACAGATGCCGCTCCAGGTTGGTGGAATCCAGCACGTCGACTATCACATCCGGCTTCTCGTCCAGCAGGAAATCCCTGGCAACAACCTCGTCCATTGAATAGGCGGTAAGGCTGTAGATGCCCGGCAGGTCAACAAAGCGGTATTCCCGGTTCCCCCTGATCCTGGAGCCCTCGCGTCGTTCCACGGTTACACCAGGATAATTACCCACCTTGTGGTGGGCTCCGGTAATAGTGTTGAACAAGGTGGTCTTTCCTGAGTTCGGATTGCCTGCAAGGGCAACCTTGAGAGCCTGTCTTGTCGTGGTGGCCATGCTCAGGCGCCTCTACCAAGCCCGGCAACCGGTCCCCTGCCCCGGCCTCTGCCGCGGCCAGCGCCCTTGCCTGCACCGGATCGATGTCGCCCCGGACGCCCGCGGATCCAGTCAGCAACACCAGCTACCGGCCACAAGCCAACAGGTTGTATTTCTATGCCCGCAGCTTCGCAACATCGTATCAGTATATCGTAGCCACGTATCTGGACCTGCAAGGGGCCGCGCATGAAGCCGGCACGGACCACGACGCCTTCCGCACCTTCGGTAAACCCCATATCAGCCAGGCGTTTGCCCACTTCCCTGGCCAGGATTACTTGTACAACTCTGAACGAAGCGCCCACAGGGGCGTCGGATAAGAACATATAGATCTCCTTCTGAACATCACACTGAATATAGCATAATTGATATTGATAATCAATATCAATTAAATCAAAAATACCATTGCTTGGGTCCCCCGTCAAGTAGCAAACCGGCAGCCTGAACATCGGCAGTGCTTGCGACAGATGGGCCGGCCCGGTATCATCGGAGTACATGAAAGATTCCATACCCCCGGATCCACCGGGATCTGTTCGGACTTACCCCAGGAGTCCGTTCCAGGCCGCCTTCAAGTCTGCCTTCAAGGCTAGCCTGCCGGTGCTGCTGGGTTACACGACCATCGGCCTGGCCTTCGGGCTGGTACTGGTGGGAGCAGGCCTGCCCTGGTGGCTCTCTCCCCTCATGGCCATCATGGTCTATGCCGGGGCTGCGCAGTTCATGGGTGCAGGACTCCTGGCCTCGGGTGCCGGGCTCGCGGAGATAGGCTTGCTGACTCTGCTCATGAATGCCCGCCATGCGGTGTACGGCCTGTCACTCCTTGAACCATTCTCGGGCTCCGGGAGATGGAAACCCTACCTGGTCTTCGGCCTGACCGACGAGACCTACGGCCTCCTGACCACGGTAAAACCGCCGGCAGAAGTAGAGCCAGCCCGTTTCTACGGCCTGGTGACAGCCCTCAACCAGTCTTACTGGGTCACCGGCTGCCTGGTTGGATCCCTGGTCGGCTCGGCCCTGCCTTTTGATACCACCGGCCTGGACTTTGCCCTTACGGCCCTCTTTGTGGTTCTTCTGGTGGAACAACTCCGGGTAGTGAAACAGCCCGAGCCTTACCTGGCAGCCCTTGCAGCCGGAGGAGCAGCCTTCTTTCTGGCAGCCCCGCGTGACTTCCTTCTGGTGGCCATAAGCCTGGCCATAGGTATACTTGCCCTGCTGCGCAAACGACTGGACAGAACAGGCAAGGTAGCCCCATGAGCCGCCTTTTTCTGGCCGTACTGGTGATGACCGCCGTTACCATACTTACCCGGGCTGCCCCCTTCCTGTTCTTTTCCCGCAGGAAGCCACCCGCCTTCCTGGGTTTCCTGCAGGTCTACGTGCCGCCTGTCATCATGAGCCTTCTTGTATTGGGAGCGCTGAAAGAAGTTCCCTTCAATGAAGCACCTTATGGCATACCGGCTGTGGCGGGGATTGTCCTTGCCGCGGCTCTGCACTTGTGGAAACGCAACGTGCTGTTGTCCATTGCCGGAGCCACCACGCTGTATATGATGCTGATCCGGATACTCTGAATCCTCGTAGGCATATTTATATCAAAACACGCTGAAGAAAACGCTCCGTAACTGTGGAATTCCATTGCCCGTAATGGAATCATAAACAATACTGTCAGAATGAAACGCTTTTTCGCAATCCTTGCAGCCCCGTACCGCGATGCTGACATACGCATACGAAAAAAGGCCGGACTCCTGGCCCCCAGTGCCCTGGTGATAGGTCTGACAGGCCTGGTGCTTGCACTGGTCATGGCAGCTACAGGAGCCATCGTGGTGGCCCTCTTCCTGCTGGGACTTACCGCCTTCTGCGGGACAGTCCTGTATCTGATGGCCAGAGGCCGCTACCGCCTTGCCTCATCATTGTTCCTGTACGGCCTCTTCCTGGTTATGTTTGCGGCCATCAAGTTCGATGCCTACCAGAATCTTTACGAGTGCTATGTTTTCGGCACTCTGGGATCCTTCCTTCTCATCATGGCCGGCCTCATTGCCGCAAACCGTGGCCAGGTTGCCATCATCACCCTGCTGAACCTTGGAGCCATAGCCGTTCTGTATGCAATCGACGCGTATCCACTGGAAGGCACCGTGTCACCTCTGGCCATACAGTCTTTGGCTACTTCGGCAGTATTGGTAATAACGGGAGGTGCCTTTACTGCCCTTGCCGTAAAACTGCAGGCAAGCCTGGTCAACGAAAGCGAACGCTCGGCGCGGGTGGCGGCAGACAATTTCAGGAACATGACTCTGGCCACCGGCGAAGCCCAGTCTTCGGCGCTGGAAACCGGCACCAGGCTGGCAGGAACCGCTGCCGGTTTGTCCGGCTCGGCCAGGGAACTCCTGGAAATCGCCGCGGAGGAGAACACCCAGGTAGCCGCCCTTGACCAGGCACTCGAGACCGTGGCAGCCCTCAACGAATCGGCAGCAGCAGCCCAGGAGCGGGTACGATCATCCCTGGGAACCTATTCGGCCAAGGTGCTGTCGGCCTCAGCGGCGGTTGCCCAGATGGTCCGGTCCATAGAAGAGATAAACCACGCTTCGGAGGAACGCAAGGACAGCCTGGCTGGCCTGGCAGCCCTGTCCCAGGACGGGGAAGAGCGCATAGAAGATCTTGCGGTTGCCATACAAGGCATAGTAAAGGCTGCAGAGCGGATGGACGAGATAAATACCCTGATCGGGGAGGTCTCGGGCCGCACCAACCTCTTAGGCATGAATGCTTCCATCGAAGCTGCCCATGCGGGAGAAGCCGGCAAAGGCTTTGCCGTGGTAGCAGAAGAAATCCGCAACCTGTCGGAAGAAACCGGGGAAGGCTCCCGGGCCATAGGCACCCTGATAGAAAACATAAAGGAAGCGGTACACAAGGCCACCACCGCCAACGCAGAGGCCCATGCCTTCTTCGGGACCATGACCACCGAGATTGAACAGGTTTCATCCACCCTCAGCGAACTCCTGGTAAAAGTTGCGGAAGTTGCCAACGGTACCGCCGATGTGCGGGCCACCGTGGAAGGCTTCAGCGACCTGGCCGGCTCGGCCGACAAGGCAGCGGACGATACCGGTTCGGCCCTGCGCAGATCCGCGGCCCAGTCCGCCGATTCCCGGGAGGTGGCCACACGCCTGCGCAAAGGAGCGGAGCGGATCCAGGTGGCCTGCGAAGCCCTGTTCAAAGAGGCTTCGTCACTGCAGGATCTGGGTTCGGAAAACGTACGCCGTATGGAAGAGCTCAAATCGCGCCTTGCCTGAATAAACGCCTTGCCTGAGGTAACGCAGTGTCTTATGCCCCGGCATCCTCACAAGTTCCGCATTTTGCCAGCCTGATGGATTGTCTCCGGGGCCCGCATGGGCTACCATTGAATCATGGACAGCCCGCAGAACTGGACAGAACGGAGCAGGAAGACCCTGGCGGATTGCCGCATATTCCGGGTGGACGCCGCAGAGCGTGAATACGCCGATGGCAGACAAGGCACCTTCTTTGTCGTGGAATCTCCTGACTGGGCGGGAGTCATCCCGGTGGTGGACACTCCCACAGGCCGGTATTTCGTCATGATACGCCAGTACCGCCACGGCACGGAGCATGTCTCCATCGAGTTCCCCGGCGGTGTGGTGGAGGAAGGTGAAGACCCTGCCGTCGCGGTGGCCCGGGAACTACTGGAAGAGACCGGCTACCGGGCCGACATGGTGGTTCCCCTTGGCGTCCTGTCTCCCAATCCCGCCTTCATGGCCAACAGCTTCCACGCCTACATAGCCGAAGGTTGCGTCCTGGAGCGCCCCCAGGCCCTGGATGAACAGGAAGACATAGAAGTCATGCTGGTGCCCGAACGTGAAGCCATAGACCTGGTGGGTGGCGAAGACTATGGCCACGCACTTATGACAGCCGCCCTTTTCTTTTACGCCCGTTACCGTGGTCTGTGCATGTAAAGCCAGAACCGGGGATCGCCACGGGAGCAAACACGGGTTGACGATTGCACCCTGATTGCCTACTGTTTGACCCATGAGCATCTACGTAAACCGTTCCCTGAACCTCAAACAGATGGCCCTCATCGGCTTTGACATGGACTACACCCTGGTCCGCTATGATACCCAGGCCTTTGAATCCCTGGCCCACCATCTGGCGGCAAGCCTGCTGGTAAAAGACTCCGGTTACCCGGCAGTGGTACAGAACCTGGTCTTTGACCACGACCGGGCCCTTGTCGGCCTGGTCATAGACAAACGCAACGGCAATCTGCTCAAACTCAGCCGCTACGGCAAGGTGAAGATGGCCTGCCATGGCCTGTCCCCCCTGGACTTCAGGACCATGAAGAGCGTCTACCAGAACGTTGCCGTTGAACTGTCCGATCCTGCCTTCCAGCCCCTGGACACCCTCTTTGCCATATCCACCGGCGTACTCTTCTCCCAGATCATAGACCTCAAGAGCAAAGGCCTTGAGTTGCCTGATTATGCGACGATAGCCCGTGATGTGGCGGATGCCGTGGACGCAGTGCACCGCGACGGCTCCCTGAAGCAGGCTGTACGCGCCGATCTTGGCCGCTTCGTCATCCAGGATCCCCTGGTTCCCGGGCTGCTGGAGCGCTACAAGGACTACGGCAAGAAACTGATGATCATAACCAATTCGGATTATGAGTACACCCGTCTCCTCCTGGATTACGCCCTGGACCCCTTCTGGAAAAACCACAAGAGCTGGCGGGAAGTCTTCGATGTGGTCATAACCCTGGCAGACAAACCGGCCTTCTTCGAGAGGCCAAGCCGCTTCCTGAAGATAGACCCCGATACCGGCCTGATGAGCAACCACGAAGGCTCGGTGGCTACCGGCATCTACCAGGGCGGCTGGTTCCAGCCCCTGCAGAGGGATCTTGGCCTGGACGGGCGGGAGATACTGTATCTTGGCGACCATATCTACGGCGATGTGGTGTCCATAAAGAAACGTTGCGACTGGCGTACCGCACTGGTGCTGGATGACCTTGCAAAAGAAATAGAAAGCATAATGGCTGCCGCTCCCCTGCAGGCCGAGATAGACAGGCTCATGGAGCGCAAGGAACAGATAGAGACCCAGGTGAACCGCATGGATCTGGACCGCTACGAAGGCCGCCGCTCGGACCGCAAGGCCCTGGAAGCCCTCTTCGAAGAATCGGACAGCATAAACCAGGAGATATCCGAGAAACTGACAGCCCACCGATGCTACTTCAACCCCCACTGGGGCGAGGTTCTCCGGGCGGGCATGGAAGAAAGCCGTTACGCCGGCCAGATAGACGGCTACGCCTGCATCTACATGACCAAGGTCTCCGACTTGTACGAGTACTCCCCCAAGACCTACTTCAGGCCCCGCCGGCGACTCATGCCTCATGAATACTGAGGCCGTATACCAGGCCATACAAGCAGCCTCCCTGCGCAGCACCCCGCCGGAACCTGAACCGTACCTGAGCATCGTGCGGGCTGCGACGGCTGTCCTGTCAGCAGAACCACCGGAACTGCGGCCGCCGAATGACATGGGGAAACCCGGCGGCCTTGTCCGGTTGCACCGTGACATCCCCACCATCATCGTGCCGGATTTGCATGCCCGGCGCGGCTTCCTCATGAGTCTGCTGGACAGCACTCCCCCGGTCGGCTTCATGGGGCCGGCATCTAGCAGCACAACAGTCAGTACGTCAGCATCAGCATCAGCATCAGCATCAACGTCAGCTTCAGCATCAGCTTCAGCGTCAGCGTCAGCGTCAGCGTCAGAGGAAACAGTATTCTCTCTCCTGGCAGCCGGCAGAGTGCAGATCCTGTGTCTGGGTGACGGCTTCCATGCTGAGTTCCGGGCCATCGCGCGCTGGCGAAAGGCAGCCAGGGAGTGCGCCCACGGCTACCGGATTCACAAGGCCATGGATCAGGAGATGGCAGAGGGCCTGGGGCTGATGGAGATGGTCATGCTGGCCAAGGCTGCCTTTCCGGGGTACTTCCACTTCCTCAAGGGCAACCACGAGAATGTGCTCAACGAGACAGGCAACGGAAACTACGGCTTCTACAAATTTGTTGATGAAGGGACCATGGTCAAAGCCTACCTGGACCGCTTCTACGGCACTGTTTTTGTACAGACCTATGCAGCCTTCGAGAAAAGCCTGCCCCTGTTTGCGACGGGTCAGCGCTTTCTGGCATCCCACGCCGAACCAGCCAGAGCCTTCACCGAGGATGAACTCGTAAACGCAGCCCTGCTGCCCGATGTCATCGAAGGGCTGACCTGGACAGGCAACGATGAAGCCCTGCCCGGATCGGTGGCCACCATGCTGGAGCACTTCCTGCCATCGGTGCTGAAGCCGCGGTACATCACCGGCCACCGACCCATCCCCGGACTTTTTTACGAGCGCAGCGGCGGCCTGCACCTGCAGATACACAACCCCGACCGCCTGGTGGTGGCCTGGATCAGGTCGGACAGGGACATACAGCCTGAGACGGATATCGGAGTTGTTGGGAAACCCAGTCTTTGACAGATGAAAGCAGACCTGCCCGCGATCAGCACATTGCAGCTGAAATCCATCCCATCTGAGCAAAACTGTTACCCATGATGCCATTTCACGGCTATACTGCAAGCGCAGTGTTGTGTTCATGAAGTAGCCTCCGCCAGAATCATGGGATGGTGTCTTCAGTCTCGACACCAAATGGGGATATTTTTTGTAAGGTTTTTGATTGCACCGTCCAGAACGGTGCAGTAAACTTGAAAAATGGATAAAAAATTGAAAACAGTATCGTTTCTCAGACAAAATGCCGGGACTGCATGCCTTCTGGCTGGAATGGCAGCAGTCGTGGTCCTGGTGGTTCAGGAACTGCGCCTGCATTTCCTTTCAGCACCAGCCGGAACCATGCAACCATCATCATCCTACATGCTTGGCCATACCATAGCACAGACCATAGTGGCCCTGGCTGGCTTGGCATTGATAGCGGCAGGCTTCAGGCTGCGGGAAGCCAGAACGTCCGCGCTCCTGGGAAATGCAGAGACCCTCGGTTCTTCCCTGGCTGCCCAGAGGGAAGCCTTTGAAGAACTCGAACGGAACATCCGGCAGCGCAGCGATGAGCTTACCAGGGCAAACCATGATCTCAATGTGTACAAGCGTGTCATAGAAGAAACCAGTGAAGGCATCATCATCACCGATGTTTCAGGCACCATACAGGAAGTGAACAACGCCTATCTGATGATGACCGGCTTCAATAGGGAAGACTTGCTTGGCAAAAATCCGCGTATCATGAAGTCAAACCGTCATGACCATGGCTTCTTCAAGGACATGTGGCATGCCATACTGAACCACGGCCGCTGGGAAGGCGAGATCTGGGACCGCAAGAAAGATGGCACCCTGTACCCCAAGTGGCTGAGCATAGATACCATCCGCGATGCCCAAGGCAATGCGGAGCGCTATGTAGGCATAAATGCGGATATCACCCGTATAAAGCAGACAGAAGAAAACCTGAACAAAATGGCTTTCTTCGATTCCCTTACCGGCCTGCCCAACCGGGTTCTGTTCAGGGACCGCTTCGGCCAGGCCCTTTCCAGGGCCCAGAGATCACGAAGCAGGGTGGCCCTTCTGTACCTTGATCTTGACCACTTCAAACATGTGAACGACAGCCTTGGCCACCATGCGGGCGACATCCTGCTCTGCGAGGCATCAAACCGCATCCTGGCCCAGGTTCGAGAAACAGATACGGTCTGCCGCCTGGGTGGCGACGAATTCACGGTCATCCTGGAGAACATCACCGCCAGCGAAGACGCCGCAACAGTAGCCCAGAAAATCATAGAATGCCTGATGGAGTCCTTTACCATAGAAGACTCCGAGGTATTCGTAGGTACCAGCATTGGCATTGCCCTCTTCTCCTTCGACGGCGACACACCGGAGGAACTTTCAAAGCGGGCAGATGCAGCAATGTACGACGCCAAGGAACATGGCAGAGGTCAGCTACGCTTTGCTTCGGGAGAATCGGGCAAGTCGAGCAAGAAGCGGCTGGAGACTGAAACAGGACTGCGCAAAGGCCTGGAGCTCGGGGAGTTCTTCATCGAATACCAGCCCCAGGTTTCTGCCGGAGCCGCTACCAGTGATTCCAGCCAGGGTATCATAGGTGCAGAAGCCCTGGTCCGGTGGAGGCCACAGGGGTCAAGCGTTGTCTACCCCGACGAATTCATTCAGATCGCAGAAGAATCGGGGCTCATCATCCCGTTGGGAGCCAGGATCCTCCTGGAGTCGTGCATCGAGGCCAAGCGCTGGATGGATGCCGGCAGACCGCTTGTCATTTCCGTAAACGCCTCACAGGTGCAGTTCGAACGGGGTCGCATCATAGAGCAGGTGAGCGACGCTCTGAAGGCCAGCAACCTGCCACCACAACTGCTCAAGATCGAGATCACCGAGTCCATTTTTTCCCGCAACATGAAGCGGATGGCGGATATCATGCATGAGCTCAAGAACATGGGCGTAAGTCTGGCCCTGGATGATTTCGGCACTGGCTATTTATCCCTTCGGTACATCGACAAGCTTCCCTTTGACACCCTCAAGATAGACAAGGCCTTCATCCAGAGCATCGACTCACGTTACGAGGGCGGGGAGATTGCTACTGCCATTGTGTCCCTGGCCCGATCCTTCGGCATGGAATCCAT
>JAVEXH010000465.1:0-2803 GCA_034004175.1 Spirochaetia bacterium | reverse complement strand
ATACCCACCAGCCCAGGGATGGGGCCGTGCTATACTCGGCCCAAGGCATTGTTGAAATCTATGAATGGGAAAACTCCAACTCCACCCGTTACGGGCTGTATATAGCCTGTCGCAACCAGTCAGTCAGGAATCACAGGAGACTCATGGACGTGGAACTTGTGTCCACGGATACCATCAACCTCCGAGATTTCCAGGATCTGCGTATCAAGGCCGATATTGCAGCCAAATGGGATGGACAGTACCGGAAACTCGGCCCGGAGATGGCTAAAGCCTTCCAGGTGCACCCAGCCAAGGCCATTCATACGAAGCCGGAACTGGATGGCTTGTATACAAGCGATGATGGCACCAAACTAAGGCTGACAGGTTCGACCTACTCGCTTGAAACGGAAGATATACTGGAAACCGGTGGATTTGCTGTCTTCGAGATTTCAGGGCAGGCGATACTTGATCTCAGAGCCTTGCAGTCCGGTGATAGTGCAACGAGCACCAGACGATCCTGGACCATAACCACCTCGAGCCGGAACGATGCCGAAGGCAAGCCAGTTTCAATACTCACTTTATCTCCGGTCCGCATCGGAGTAGCAGGACCTGAGCCCATGGATGGCCCGAACCTGATTCTGGAAAAAGCAACCGAAACAGACTAGATCACAACTCAAGGCTTGGCGAACAGGGGCCAGGATTCAAAGCCGGCATCCTTCAGGGCAATCATCAACCGGCCAGGATCAGCACCTGCCTCAAGGTAGACAATGGATAAAATTCCGGTTCCCATTTCTTTTCTGGCAGTTTCTGGTTTAAAGCCGGCGCGGACAAGCCTTGTCGACAGCAGTGTGGCGTTGGCTTCATCCCGGAAGGCACCCAACTGATAGTATAAAGGTTTTGACTCCGAGCCCAGTACCTTTTCAGCCAGCCTGTCGGAATTGGAAACAGAGCCTCTTACATCGACAGTTCCACCTGTAGCTGTAGCGGCAGGAGCAACCGTAGCGAGAGGCATCCCGGTCCCGCTTCCCGGTGGCTGGGTTGATGTGGAATGAACCAATCCGGAGAATATAGCCAGAGCATCATTGGTTACAGGCCAGCCTGGAAACTCCGTACGCAGCCTTTTTTCATATGATGCCCGTTCTGCCCCGTCCGAGGCATCCCTGGCAACCGACAAGGCTGCCGCCTGAAGACCTGAAGATTGTACCGCCAAGGCATCCAGGGACCGTGCCAAGGCTCCGGGAAGGTCACCGGATAGAATCAGGGCCCGGGCTTCGATGAGCATTGCCAGAGCAACCAATCGGGCACTGGTTGTTGTCAGGAGGGCAGCCCTGGACAACGCTGTGGCGGCCTCTGCATCACCAGTGGCAAGCCTGCAGGCAGCCGCAGATACGAGCCACGACGGATCCCCTTTGCCTGGCTGGGCGACGGCAGCAGCTTCCCAGGACTCCGCGGCTTCTTCATACCGCCCAAGCAATTCCTGCATCGAGGCCAGTTCGACGTACAGGTCCTTTGAATCTTCAACGGTGACTGTGCTGCCAAGCAGGGCTGAGATGAGGGCGGCTGAATCCGGAAGCTTTCCCAGACCACGGGCTTTTGATATAGCCAAAGCTGCAAAACCGGGCGCTCCAGCCTGCGGAACAAGTTCAGCCACAAGGATCTCCACCGCAGTGCCCTCGGCTCCGGCAGGAATTACCAAGAACAACTGAGCCATCAACAGGAAAATGCCAATCCGGCTGAATCCGGCCCCGGGAAATTGTAGTCCCATCAGTCTGGCCTCAGTCAGGATCGAAGGAATCTTGGGGCGGAGCAGGTTTATGCCGGCTCTTCCTGGGAGGTGGCAAGGTTGCACCAAATGAAGGACCTTGTTCTCCTGTGATTGTGCCTCTGTCGATGCCGGTACTGTGCCCTGCTCCGGGCTTTATCTTACCCGGACGTTTTACTGATTTCCGGGCAAATGAAAGAGGGAAAGCCATGAGCAAGCCCAGAAGGAATGATGCCAGAATCGTGATCACCACCGGGACATCGGTGAAGGTATGGAAGGCTACAGATACATCGCAACGATTTTCGAGGTTGAACCCGATGAATACCAGCACCAGGGTCATGGCAATTATGAAAGCCAGTAGTTTCCAGGGCATCATCGAACCTCCTCGGCCTTGAACGTATTTCCACGAAGGGACAGCAAACGGACTCTCGTAAAACTGCCGATGAGCCGCGGATCCCCAGGGAAAACCACCATCATGTCATGATCCGTCCTTGCCAACAACTCGGCAGTATTCTTGCTGGATGGTCCTTCAACCAGAACATCGAATTCCCGACCTATGAAGGACTTCATAGCCATCCTGGTCAGCTCTTTCTGCAAGGCTATAACCCTGGCCAGGCGTTCCTTTTTGACGTTTTCTGGCACTTGATCCTGCAGAGTGGCAGCCGGAGTTCCTTCCCGGGGATTGTAGTGATACATGTAGGCATAGGCAAACCCTGCTTCACGCATAAGCGAAAGCGTAGCCTGGACATCTTCTTCGGTCTCCCCGGGAAACCCCATTAGAATATCGGTGGAAAGTGACAGCTCCGGTATGGCTTTACGCATCCTGTCCACAAGATTCATGTAGAATCCACTCGTGTACTTGCGGTTCATAGCCTTGAGTATCCTGTCCGATCCATGCTGGACGCACAGATGAATGTGCTTGGCAAGAAGCGGATCCTCTGCAATTACACGGATGGTTTCATCGGACAGATCTTTTGGATGACTGGATACGAACCGGATGCGACCTATGGACCCTTTCCGTGCACGATCCGCGACTGCCTTGAGCAGATCCGGAAACAGCAG
>JAVEXH010000464.1:0-2805 GCA_034004175.1 Spirochaetia bacterium | reverse complement strand
CCAGGAGGCGGCATTGCCGTCTCCCCGGTCTACGACCTCGGGGCCACCAACTCGCGTCTGGTGTCCATCTCGGCAGCCGCACGGACGCCTGCGGATTCTGCTGTCCATTGGACCTACCGCCTTGCCGATTCATCAGTCTCCTGGACAGACGCCAGGCCTGAATGGAAGCCCTTTGTACCCGGCCAGCTGCTTGGAGAGGGTGTATCAGGACGGTATGTGCAGGTCAGGATGATCCTGTATCCTGATGGGAGCGGCGAGCAGAGCCCTGCTGTCTCCTCGGTCAGTTTCAACTACGAACCCGACCTTCCTCCTGCCCCGCCGTCCAGGATAGCGGTCACTCCCGGAAACGGATCCATTTCCGTGTACTGGACTCCCGCGGCCGAGTCCGATGTCCGTGGATATATGCTATACTACGGCTATGCACCGGGCGACTATTTCGGAGGCGATGCGGCCGAGGGTTCAAGCCCTGTCGTTATTCCGGGGGCCGACAGCAGCTCGGCCTTGCTTACCGGCCTGACCAATGGCCGTCTGTACTATGTGGCAGTTGCCGGCTTCGATGCCGCGGATCCGCCCCATGTCGGCGATTTTTCGCGTGAAGTGACCGCGCGGCCTTCGAGGATATCACCATGAATGATGACAGGACCAAGGCCGACACTCTTGACCGCGCCGAGAATTCCCTGCGTCTGAGGGACTTCGAAACTGCCGAGCGTCTGGCCCGGAAAAGCCTGGTGGAGAACCCTACCTTCAGCCGGCCCCGGATCATACTCGGTACGGTATACCTCAGGACCAACCGGGCCAGTGATGCCCTTTCGGCTTTCTCCAGCGCCGTGGAGGTGGATGCAAAGGATGTCCGTGCCCTGGAAGGCATGGCCATGGCCTACCTCAGACTCAAGCGGCCGAAGGATGCCCTCTCCGCCCTCGAGCATGCCATAGCACAGAGCCCTGATGATCCCGAACTCCTGTTCAATCTCGGAAACACCCACAGGGCCATGGGCAAGCTGGCTGCGGCTGAATTGTCTTTTGCCCGGGCTCTCGAGCTTGATCCGAAGCATGTCATGGCCTACAACAACCTCGGCGGCGTCTACATGGCCATGGGCAACCACGAGCAGGCAGTCCAGGTCTACTGGCGCGGTCTGGCAGTTGATCCCAACTATCCATCCTTCCATTTCAATCTCGGTGTGGCCTACGAGGCTCTTGGCAAGACCAAGGATGCCCTCAAGGAGTATGACGCCGCGGTGAAAGGCAGGCCGGGCTGGATAGAGGCCATGACCAAGTATGGTGAATGCATGGCCAAGGCCGGGCAGCACAAGCGTTCCATCGACCTCTTCTCCCAGATAATAGCCATAGAGCCCCTCAACGCACCGGCGCGCAATGGAATCGGCATGGCCTACGCCGAAGCGGGGAATCCGGACGAAGCGGTCAAGTGGTTCCGCAAGGCCCTGGAGGTGGACTCCCGGTACCTGGTAGCCGCGGTGAACATACAGGATGTGCTTGAAAAGACCGGGCGGTATGCAGAGGCCATAGGTGAGCTGCAGTCCCTGGTCGACCTGATGCCCGAAAACGACGAACTCCGGATCCAGTTGGCCAGGCTGTACCGCTCCCTGGGCCACTTTGACCTTGCCATAGAGACAGTCACCGAGGTACTGCGCCGCTCGCCGAACAATGTGGAAGCCCTCAAGCTGTATGGCATGCTCTTGCAGGCCACTGGCAAGGGCGAGCGCGCCAAGGAAGTCTACAGGAAGATTGTGCGCATCGATCCGAAGCAGTACTCCTTCAGGGTCGACCTGGCCCGTCTGTACCGCGAATCAGGGGATGCCAAGGCTGCGATCAAGGAGCTTGATGAGTACCTGGTTTCCAGACCCAATGATGTACCGGCACGGATAGAACTGGCCAGGGCCCATGGCGACCTGGGCGACCATGAACATGCCACCCAGATACTGCGGGAAGTGCTGGCAGGCAGACCTGATGACGCCGAAGCCCTTCTTGAATTGTCCGCTGCCTACCAGGCGATGGGCGACAAGGAGAGGGCGGTGGAGGCTGCCGACCGCCTGGTGAACCTGCGCGGTGGCCGGGGCAAGGCCGAGGACATGGACAGCCTGGGTGATTCCATAAGCACCTACGAGAAGGCAGTCAGGGCCTATTCGTCGGACATGCGGGAGGCCTGGGAACGCAACATCAAGGTGCTCCGTGATTCCCTGCGGTCGGAAGCAAAGCGTGAAGCCGGTCAGGCCGGGGATGGCCTGGACATGGAAACCATGCTCGGCTTGTCCAATGCCGAATCCATCGCTGTGGACGAGGCTGAGGAGCTTGTGTTCCTGGATGAGCGCGAGGAGCCTCTTGATTCCGATCTTCTGGATGACGAAGAGGAAGAGACCCTTCTCGAGGACGAGGATGAGCGGGTAGACGAACTACTGGTCGGTGAAGACCTGTACCCCGATGCGCCCGCTGCGGGGCGTGGACCAGACGACTCCCAGGGGGCAGGTGAGGCCCAGGCTCCCGTGAAGGAAGCCCCCGAAGCCGGTCAGCAGGCAGCGGAGAAGCCACCACTGCCGTCCGACGAGGCCCTGAGGCCAGAGCCAACCCCTGCTCCCACCCCCCAGCCTCAGCAGCCGCAGTTTCCGCAAACCCCGCCCCCACCGTTCCAGCAGCCCCAGCCTCCGGGCTGGCCACCCTATCCTTCGTATCCTCCCTCTCCTGAACCGCGGCCAAAAAAGCCGAAGCCCAAGCCGGATCCCCTCCAGGACATGGACCTGTCCCAGCCAGAGGACGATGGCTTGCTTGACAACGAGGATCTGCTCGAAGAAC
>JAVEXH010000463.1:0-2808 GCA_034004175.1 Spirochaetia bacterium | reverse complement strand
CACCCCTGGCGGCATATTCAAGGAGTATGTCCACAAAATCAGCTAGTACTGCGGGCTCTGAAAAATCCAGATCCACCTGGTCGGCACTGAAGGTCGTCCATAAGCCGACAATCCGGCCATCGTCCAGCTTGCATGGAGTTATGAGGGGATGGGTACGCGGACGTGTGACACTGCGGCTGTCGTAATCCAGCGGTCTGGTGATGAAGTACCGGTCGTATGGTTTCTCTCCTGCCAGGAAGCGTTTGAACCATACACCCTGGGCGCTGGCATGGTTGAGCACCAGGTCAAAAACCAGCTTGCGGCCCCTGCCCAGGACACGTATGTCATCCCAGTTGCCAAGGGCCGGATCAACCACGCGGTAATCCATAACCGAGAAACCGTCATCCGAAGAATACGGACAGAAGGGCAATATGTGTACATAGGAAAACAATCCCGCGGCATGACGGTTGATGAAATTGCCGAGTCGGCCAAGGGCGGTCTGCCCCGCAGGGCCGGGCTGGTCTTCTGCATCTGCGGCTATCATATCGCCGTAACTGATCAGCAAGACATCTTTCTCGCTGAATTGCCCACCTCTACCCTGCCCGCCAGTTGGCTGTACGCTACGCCCCTGCCCGCCAGCACCCGTCCTGTTCCGGGGTACTGAAGACTGCCAGCGCTCCATCGCAGCCAGCACAAGCTGTTCAGCCCTGCCGGCCTGGTCCTTGTAGATGAACTCCAGCAGTTCCCTGATCCGTCCTGCCGCCTCTTTTTCCATGTGTAGTGCTTCCATGCTAACACCATAGGGTCTTTGCATCCGGGAATCAAATTCATTAGCCTGATGCGTAAGGCACCCGTGGTTACGGTCTGAAACGCCGGTATTTACATCTGCGTCCAGTACACTTGACAATATATTAGAATCTATATATTTTAACTCTATGATATTCAGGAGGCAGGGATGAACGGACAGGGCAAACGGATTGTGGTTATCGGCGGTGTAGCGGCTGGTGCCACTGCTGCAGCACGGGCGCGGAGACTGGATGCAGCGGCGCAGATTACCATAGTAGAGGCAGGACGCTATGTGTCTTTTGCAAACTGTGGCCTTCCGTACTTCATATCCAGGGATATCGACAAGCGCAGTGCACTGATCCTGCAGACACCCGAGGGTTTTCAGTCCAGGTACGGTGTGGAAGTACTCCTTGAGACCCGTGCCATCGCCATAAACAGGGCCGAAAAGACAGTCCGGGTAAAGGATGCCGAAGGCGAAAAAGACCTGCCCTATGACTCATTGATACTTGCCCAGGGAGGAAGTCCCTTTGTGCCACCCATAGCCGGTGCCGACATGGATCATGTATTCCGCCTGTGGACCATCCCCGACATGGATGGTGTGCACCGTTATATAAACGAAAAGGCTCCCAAGTCGGCCGTTGTGATAGGCGGAGGCTTCATCGGACTTGAGGCAGCGGAAGCCTTCCTTGCCCGTGGTCTGGCCACTACCATTGTCGAACTGACCCCCCAGCTGATGCCTCCTGCGGATCCTGAGTTCGGGGCCATGATAGCCGGCAGTTTCCGTGATGCCGGAGCCACGGTACTGACCGGCCGCTCGGCAAAGACCATACAGAACGGCAAGCTTATCCTTGATGACGGCAGCGAAGTGCCGGCGGACCTCGTTCTCATCTCAGCCGGCGTCAAGCCCAATACCGAACTGGCCAAGTCCGCAGGACTGGAGATCGGCGTCTCGGGCGGCCTTGTGGTAGACGAGGGGATGAAAACCGCTGATGACCACATCTGGGCAGCCGGAGACATGGTCGAGATAAAGAACAGTGTAACAGGGAAACCCGTACGGGTTCCCCTGGCGGGACCCGCCAACAGGCAGGGACGCATAGCAGGTACCAATGCCCTTGGCGGCAGCATGAAATACAACGGTGCAGCTGGTACCAGCGTGTTCAAATCCATGGACCACACCTTTGCCATGACAGGTCTTACCGAAAAGGCGGCACGCGCCCAGGGCATCGATGCCGCCACTGCTACCGTGCATCGCTATCACCACGTAAGTTATTATCCAGGCTCGGAGGAAGTATCTCTGAAGCTTGTGTACGAACGCAGCAGCGGCAGGCTACTCGGAGCCCAGGCCTTCGGCAAGGAAGGTGTGGACAAGCGCATCGATGTGGCAGCTACCGCCATGGCCGGTAACCTGACCATCGACGACCTCGCAGAACTTGACCTGGCCTACGCTCCACCCTACGGAGCTGCCAACGACCCCATCAACATGGCTGCCTTTGCCGCCCAGAATGACCGTTCCGGCTATTCTCCCCTGGTCAGTGCCGACGAAGCCTGGCAATTGGCACAGGCAGGCAAGGCTACCCTGCTTGATCTGCGCACCGGCGGCGAAGCCCGGAAGATGCCCGTGCCAGGTGCAGTCTCGTTGCCTCTGGATGAAATGGACTGGCGCATGGAGGAGGTCCCGGCAGGACCACTGCTGTTGATGTCCCGCGCTGGTTACGAGAGCCACATTGCATTGAGAAAATTGGTTCAAGCCGGGTACAAGGACGTGCGGAATATTTCCGGCGGCGCCCTGAGCCTGGCTCTGGTTCCTGGTTTCACCGCTGGACAGTGATCCGGTACGGTGATTTTTCATAGTCTTTTAAACTGGAAACGAACAGAAGGAGTCAATCATGGCTGATCCCATTCTTGAGATGATCAACAGCGGTGCGAAGGTAGTGGACGTCCGTTCACGGGAAGAGTTCGAAGATGAACATTACCCCAATGCCATCAACATTCCGGTGAACGAGATCCAGAAACGTATGGCCGAACTCGGCGACCCGACTACCC
>JAVEXH010000037.1:0-12887 GCA_034004175.1 Spirochaetia bacterium | reverse complement strand
AGGTTGATGCCCTTGAGGGCCTGTACGCCATTGGGATAGGTCTTGCCGACATTGGTGAACCGGATCATTGGAACTCCTTGATTTTATGACATTCTAACCCGGATTCCGGATTTGGTACATGTACAGAACGGTAAATTGGGGGTATTCTTATTGGCAGGTTTTTATGCACTAGTCAGGAGGGTATATGAAGAAATCACTAGGTTTTCTCTTGCTTCTTGTAGCGCTACTATTGTTGGTAGCCTGCCCTGCAAAGAAGGAAGAACCAAAAGGGTTGGATCCCGAAGTCATACAGGTTCAGCTTATCCCATCCCGGGATATGGCCTACCTCGACGCCCAGCGCATGCCCATGCAGCAGTTGCTTGAGGCCGAACTGGGCCGCAAGGTCAACGTCACCGTAGCCACAGACTACAATGCCCTAATCGAGGGCATGGCCTCCGAGCAGATCCATGTGGGCCTCCTGGCCACAACCGCCTATGTCATGGCCGCCGACGAGGGCGCCGCGGAAGCCATCCTGAAGTCCCTGCGTTACGACGTGGACGACCTTGGCAAACAGCAGAAGGACAAGCCCATGGTATCGGGCTACAAATCACAACTGGTAGCCAATCCTGGGGCAGGCATCAAGAGCGTAGCCGACCTCAAGGGCAAGAAGGTGGCGATTGCTTCCTTTACATCCACCTCCGGCTTCGTATGGCCTGCCAACCTCCTGGCCGATAATAATCTTGACCCTGAAAAAGACGTAACCTGGGTAAATGTCGGCGGCCACGACAACGCCATTATGGCAGTGTACAACGGTGAAGTGGATGCAGCCTTCACCTTCAAGGATGCCAGAAGCCTCTTCGAGAAGGAATCCTTCCATGCCGACCTGATGCAGAAGGTAGTCCTGGTATCCGATACCTCCGAGATTCCCAATGATACTATTTCAGTCATCCCAGGCTTGGATCCCAAGCTTAAAACAGCTGTTCAGAACGCTTTCCTCAACATGATGAAGAAGCCCGAAGGCCTGTTGATCATGCAGAAGATCTACAACCATGAAGGCTATGCTCCTGCCAAGGATTCCGACTACGACCAGGTCAGGACCTACCTGACCCGCCAGAAGCAGTGGAAATTCTGAGCAGGTTCTGAAACAATCTGAACCGGATCTGAAACAGCCAGAACCAGGGCTGGGTCGATCAAGGTTCAGGTCAGAAACTGGTTCGGATTACATCAGACAACGTACAGAAGCCCGGGCGTGCATGCTCGGGCTTTTCCATCCACCGGACTTTGGGCAAGCACACGCCATCCATTTGCGCCGGATTGACGGTATCCAGAGCCAAAGCCGGATACCGGCCCATTTTCAGGCCTGCCCGTTGTGGCTATACTCGAAGCCAATGATACAGCTGTCACTTGATATCCATACACTCACAACACAGCTACGCCCCGTCCTGTCTCTCTGCCTGGCGGTCTGTCTTGCGGCAGTGCCTGTCAAAGCCGGAGCCGAACCCTTTGACACGGCCGCGGCCTTTGCCACCTTTGCCGATCCTGCCGACCTCTGGGGCAGTGGCGTTGAATCAGTGATGGAGCAGGCCTACCGCGACTGTTTCAGGACCTACATCCTCGGTGGCAAGGTGATTACCCTGCGCATGCCCTTTGCCCAGAACAACGAGCGGGAAGAGATGCTTGAAGAGGATCTGGCCATAGAAGGCGGCGGCAAGGCAGACCCCCTGCTGCTCTGGGACCAGATAGACAGCCTGCTTGACACCGAGGATTTCAGGGCATACACGGCTGTATTGGGAGACGGCACGGAGAAGGTGGTCATCTTTGACCTGCAAAGCCGCAGCTGGTCCCTGAGCCGCGACCTTTTTGACATAGCCCGCATGAAGGCGGGGGCCTACCGGGGTCTGCCCCACAAGCCTTATGTCTACACAACAGGCAAGGGCATAGAGGCAACGGACATCTACAACTACCTGTACTGCATCGGGCGACTGGGTATGGATTGCTCCGGCTTTGTCTGGCATATCCTGTCAGCCACCGCCAAAGCCGGCGGGCTGGACCTTGGCCGCACCCTGAGCAGGGCCTTGCGTGCCCCCCGGGGAGCCGATCCCGCCCTGTATGCAGGCACCAGTTTCTTCGACTCCAGAAGCACCGAACTCATCCAGGTGAAGGACCAGCTACGCAACCTGCTTCCCGGAGATGTCATACTGTTCAGGGGAGCCGATGGCTCGGCAGTGCACTCAGCAGTGATACAGTCGATCGATCTGGAAGCTGGTACCATCCGCTACCTGCAATCCACCGACGAAGCCCCCCTGGCAGAGCGGGGGGTACACGATTCGTACATCCGCTTTGATCCGGCCAGGCCTGAGCTGAGCCTGAAGGACCCCTCCCTGCAGTGGACCCAGAAACGCTTCCCGGCCTTTCCCGGAGAGCGGCCGTCAGCCTTTTCAGAGGACGGCGAACGGTACCGGGCATACCCGGAGTTCGGGGCAGGCAAGGTGGTCAGGCTCAAGGCCATGGCTGCCCCCATAAAGCGAATCAATGCCAGGGCTGGCCGCTGAGCTCGTAGAAGGCTTCTTCCTTGCCGCTTGATTTCGAGACAAGTGTATCCAGCCTGCGGGTGAGCCACTGTTCGCCTACGGCATCCTTCAGCTCCTGGGTTACCAGGATGCGGCAATTATACTTGAGTGCCAGGCCTGACAGTATCCTGGCATAGACAGGCGGCCTGCCTGCAGCGCTGTAACCGCCGGCCTCGGAATGGAAAAAGGTGCAGTCTCCTATATCCAGGCCATAGCGCCAGAAATTGTCAGCAGCCGTCTCAGGCCCCATGATCTCAAGGGTGGCCTCGCAGGCTCTGCCCGCAAGTGCGGACACGGCACGTACCGGATCGGGCTCTGGATCCGTGCTCCTTCTGGTTCCTTCAGCTTCCAGGGGGGAACCAAAGGCACCGAGGACAATGAAGCCATCTGTACCTAGGACCACACCTCCCTGCTTCACCATCTCCTGCGAAGCCTGATCCTGGAAGGACTTCAAGGTGCCGGCCTGGCTGGCATCTTCCTCAGGCCGCCCGGATTCTCCTGGCCGGATATACCGTATGGCCAGGATGACAGCCTTGGCCTGCTGCACTTCTGTCGTCCGGATCAGGCCGGCTGAAGCAAGGTGCTGCATCAAAGGAGCAGGCAGGCGTGATCCATAGGCTATCCGCAGCCTGTCCTTGTTCCAGTGCCTCAAGGCCAGACAGCTGAGGATGGAGACAAGAGTCACCATGACCACTATGCCGGCTGGAAGGGCCGGGTGCATCCACAAGCCGGCATGAATGAAAAACAAGGCAACGATGCCTACACTAGCTGCGGCCGCGGCAAGGCCGATGAAGAGTGACAACAGAGGACCAGCAAAGGCAAGGCCCACGGCAACCAACAAGCCAGGAAAGGCAGCCCAACGATTCAGCCGCTGTCCCCAGAGATTATTTATGAAGCGCTGGTTGAGTATGGCATTGACCAGACCAGCTTCTTCCTGCGTCCCGGTTTCCGGTCCGATGATGCAGAACGAGTCCCTCAATTCGGCATCCAGGCTTAACCGCAAGGCATCAAGCTCGTCCAGCAGGCGTCTGGAGTCCGAGAATGACTGCACCACCAACTGACGCAACTCCTCTATGCGGCCGGCACCCGACTCGTCCAGGCCTTCGGCAACCACGAGATTGTCATAGCCGGACAGAAGGTCCTGCTCGGCCTCTCCATCAAGGAAATTTCTGGTGGCAGTAAAGAAACGCTCCCTGGCCAGACGCCAGGCGGCCAGTTTCTTCCTCTCAGGCGCCTCAAGCATTTCCTTCCGCAAGATCAGGAGATGCTCGTAAAGAGAGGTGGGATAGGCTTCAGGAACCAAGCCGGAAAGATAGCCGGAACCTTCCATTTCTTTGAGGCCCTCGTAGAGACTGGCTTCCAGTTCGGCCGGGCGAACCAGGGTCCTTGCACTCAGCCGACGGTAAGTGCTGTCTTGATCAGGCGCTTCAAAAAGCAGCGAGCCACCAGGCCCCAGGGGTATGGCAACATCCCGGGCTTCTCCGCCGGACAAACGCACTCCTGGGAGAAGCAGTCTGCCCTCCTGCAGTTCAGGCTCCACACCGCCCAGGCTATCCATCAGGGCCAGGAAGGTGGCGGTGGACCAGATCCTTTCTGCAGAATGGAGGGGCAGATATGGGTGTCTTTCAGACTCAGCCTGGGTCAGTGGAAAATCTATCCAGGCCCTGCCGAAGGCCAGAAGAGCCTGGTTTACCAGGACGGTTTCGGTCTCGTTGATAGACCTTACATCATCGATGAGCCTGGCCTTGCCACTTTCCATCAACTGAAGCAGATCATCCACGTAACGCACTGAATCCCGGGGCCTGACAGAACCAAGCCGTATGGCCTCGAAAAAGGCCGCTACATTGCTCCTCATAACCGAAAATTCTTCGTCAAAGCGCTTGGTCAGGGCTTGCTGTTTAAGGTTCAGGCTATGATCGGACTGGGGAGCCTCCGTAGGAGGGAACAGGAATACCCCCTGACCGGCCTCGAACTCTGTCATGAGCAGCAGGATTTCTGCCCAATCAAACGCATCAGGCGCAGTCTGGCCGCCTTCGACCGGCAGGTCTACCAGCAGGATCTCCCTGGAAACCGGTACTTCCGGACGGAATGCTTCGAAATGCCGGTACACAGCTGTGCCTGACAGATCCGGGGCACGTATATGAACAGCCCAGGCACCACAAAGGGCTGTCAGGATCGCTGCAATGAGCCGGATGGATACAATTTTTCTGGACATAGGGCAAGAATACACGAAAAAGATGATTTTCTGCAGTACCATTATTCATATACAGGCAGTTGGAGGCAGGGTTGCCATGCTCCGCCGGCATGCCTCGGGGACTTCGCTAACGAGCTGTAGTTCATTATACTGTAATTGTATCCGATATTAGAATCTATGATCGAAGGGTTTTTCACATGATGCAAGGAGGCCGGAACATGAACAGATCCAGTGTAAAGGGATTATTGATTTTAGCACTCGCCGTGGTGGTCCTGGGGGCTTGTGCCAAGCCGCCAACGGCAGAGATAGAGGCCGCAACAGCCGCTGTTGCCAAGGCAGAGGCTGATTCCGATGCTGTTCAGTACGCTGGTCCTTCGGTAGCCAGAGCCAAGGATTCACTGGCACGCATGCAGGCTGCTGTCACCGCCAAACAGTATGATTCAGCCAAGAGCCTTGCCCAGGAAACCATCCAGGCTGCCGAGAAAGCCATCACCGATGGTGCCGTTGCCAAGAACAGGGCCCGTGACGAGTCTACAGCCCTCCTGCTTACCGTGAAGACTGCGCTGGCCGAAACGGATGCAGCCCTCACTGCCGCGGCCAAGGTCCGTGGCATAAACCTTGATGTGGCCGGAACAGACAGGGAAATCCAGGCTGCGGGCACGGTTGTGGATGCCATGGGCACCGACGTGTCATCAGGCAAGTACAATGAAGCCTTGACCAAGGGTCAGAGCGTAAGGGCTACCCTGGGAACCATACAGCAGCGCATCAGCACAGCGGTCCAGGCCGTTTCACGGAAGAAATAGACCAACAGTTTCCACACCCCGTTCCTGTTGTACGATGCACTTGAACGGGGCAGTTCTCACACCCGGAAGTTGATGGGGTCTGGTGGCTCCTGCGGTCTTCAAAACCGCTGGCCGCGTAATGCGCGGCGGCAGGTTCGATTCCTGCCTCTTCCGCATATGGACGATATGAACAAAAGACTTTCAGGCATACCTCAAGTGGAGAAGCTTCTATCCGATCCGGATATAGAGGCCTTCATTCCCCTCATCTCCAGGCCACTGACCGTCAGGACCGTAGCTGCATCCCTTGAAACAGAACGGAAACGGGCTCTGGCTGATCCAGCACATGTACCGGATGCCGCTCGCTGCAGGGCTTCTGCCATCAAGGCTCTGGAACGGGTGGATAGGCAGCGGCAGAAGCGTGTACTCAACGGTACTGGCATAGTGCTGCATACCAATCTGGGTCGATCTCCTATAAACGCCGACGCTTGGGATGAAGCCAGGGAAGCCAACATTGCCTATTCTCCGGTGGAGATAAACCTGGATGACGGCAAACGCGGAGGCCGGGGTGGCCTGGTTCCCCTTCTGGCTGCCACCCTTGCAGGGTCGGAGGCAGCCCTGATTGTGAACAACAATGCTGCAGCTGTCCTCATCGCCCTCACCGCCCTGGCCAAGGGCAAGGAAGTGCTGATAGCCAGGGGCGAGCAGGTGCAGATAGGCGGGGGCTTCCGCATACCCGAGATACTCGAACTGGCTGGTGCCCGATTCGTCGAGATTGGCACCACCAACATCGTGGATGCACGGGACTACCGACGCAGCGCCGGCCCCGACAGTGCCTGCGCCCTTCTGGTACATACTTCCAACTTTGCCATCCGTGGTTTTTCACGGCGCCCTTCTCCTGCCGAGGTAGTGGCCGCCTTGCCCGCTTCCATCCCCGTGATAGTGGATCAGGGTTCAGGTTGTACCGGGGATGACATTCCTGGCGAGACCCGGATAAAAACCTATCTTGATGCCGGCTGCGCCCTGGTCTGCTTCTCTGCGGACAAGCTGCTGGGCGGCCCCCAGGCCGGCATCATAGCAGGCAGGGCAGACCTGGTTGCTACCATAGCCGCCCATCCGCTGTACCGTGCATTCAGGCCGGGCAAGACCGTATACGCCATACTCGAGCGCGTATTGGTTGCCAGGCTGAACGGGCTTTCCGGTCCTGCCGCTTTGGCCAGGGCCAGGGAACAGGACGAACTCAAGAAATACGCGCGGAAGATCCGGAACAAGTGTCCGAAAGGCTCTGCATCCCTTGTTGAATCCGTAGCCGCCTCGGGTGGTGGTACGGGGCCTGACGAGACCTTCAGCTCCGCGGCCCTTGAACTGTCGGCTCCGGTCAAACCTGAAGTTTTGCTCACCGCCCTGCGTCGTGCACCTACCCCCCTCGTGGCTATAATCAGGGACGGCAAGGTGCAGGTAGATATGGCAGCCCTGGCCGACGAGGATCCAGCGGTCGTGGGGGCCACCATAACCTGGGCTATAGAACGGTGCACCTCCCTCAGGGAAGCCGCTGGCCGGGCTAGCGCACGCAGGAACGCGGCAAAAAAAACCACTCCATGAGGGTACTAGGCACCGCCGGTCATGTGGACCACGGGAAGACAGCCCTCATCGAGGCCATGACCGGCATAGACGCAGACCGCCTGCCGGAAGAAAAAGCCAGGGGCATGACCACCGATCTCGGTTTTGCCTGGTATCCTGATGCCTCGGGCACGCCAATCGGGGTAGTAGACGTACCCGGCCATGAACGATACCTGCGCAACATGGTGGCCGGAGCCTGGGGCCTCGATCTGGCCATCCTGGTGGTTGCAGCTGACGATGGCTGGATGCCCCAGTCCAGCCTCCACGCCTCCATTCTGGCCTCCCTTTCAGCGCCTGCCGTAGTCATCGCCATCACCAAGGCTGATCTGGCAAGCCCACAGCGGGCTTCCCAGGTTGCCGATGATGCCCGTGACAGGGCAGCTACCCTCTTCGGGTTCCGGCCCCAGGCAGTAATCGTATCCGCAAAGTCCGGGACTGGTATCCAGGAATTGAAGCTTGCCATTGATACGATACTAGCCACCCTTCCGGAAGAACCACCGGGCAAGGCCTTCCTGTATGTAGACCGCTTCTTCACACCCAGAGGGGGTGGACAGGTTGTTACCGGTACCCTCCGTGGGGGTTTACTCGCAGTCGGCGATGCAGTTGAACTCCTGCCTGGCAAGACCAAACTTAAAATACGCGGCATCGAAACCTATCATGCCGGTGCCACCACCGCCGTCCCTACCTGCCGGGCTGCCCTGGCCATGAGCGGCCTGAAAGACGAGCTCCGGCGGGGAGACCTCATAGCCATCCCCGGCAGCGAGATGCTCTCAGGTACGGAATTCCTGTGCAGGCTCGGCACGCTGCCAGGTACCAGCGAGCCCTGTCCCCGGGACAGCCGGGGCAGGCCAGTGCTCAGGCCAGGAGTAGAGCTTGAACTTGCCCTGGGAAGCGCCCGCCGGGATGCCATCCTCTGGCCGCTCCGTGCGGACGGTTTCGTGCGCATCGTGTGTGACCGTGATCTGGCCTGCCCTGCCGGATTTCCCTTTGCCTTGCTGCGCCGTGGCGGAGCCGAGCTGGTGGGCCGCGGCGCTGTTCTGGCTGCAGGCACCACAAAAGTGGAGGACAGGCGTGTGCTGGAGGCGGTGCTGCCCGCCGCGGCCGAGGCGGCCGGGAGCCTTGAAGCCGCCGGCTGGGGGTCCCGCAATGCCGCCGCCCTCCGGTTGAGCATTGCCGTGTATCGCAAGGGCTGGGCCAAAGCCCCGGTCGGCCTGACTGCCAAGGCGGCCAGAACGGCTGGCTTTGAATCAGCGGAGAACACACAGGCTGTGGTCAGTTCTGCAAAGACCGAGGCAGTGGTCAAGGCTGCAAAACCCGGGGCAGAACCGGTGGCAACTGCTGCAACCGATGCCGGCACGGCCGAGCGCCCCTTCCTGTTCAGCCCTGATAGCTGGCAAACCCTTACACAGGCGCTGTGTGCCAGGGCTTCCCAGCCGGGACTGATGCTGAAGGCCGATGCCGAGGCAGCGGCCAGACTCACGGGAGACGCTCTTCAAGCCATTCTGGCCCGACTGGAATACGAAGGAATCCTGCTCAGAGAAGGTTCCGGCTGGACAGTTCCAGGCAAGTCGTCAAGCTTGTCATCTGAAGAGTCTGAGGTTCTCAAACGTCTGAAAGCTGCTGGCAAGGCCGGTCTTGAACCGGGTAAGAGCACAGCCAGGGAAGATGCCAGGCTGCTCAAGGCCCTCTGCACCGCCGGAGAGGCAGTGCCGCTGGATGGTTCGATATTCTTTGCCCGCAGTGCCTGGGACGAAGCCACACAAGCCATACTGGCCGGGCGAAAACCCGGGGACCGTTTCAGCGTACCCGAAGCCAAGGAAAAATCAGGCTTGTCACGTAAATACATCCTGCCGCTGCTGAACCGCATGGAAAGCAAGGGGCTGGTAAAACGGATCGGCGATGAGCGGGTGGTCCTGCGGATTGATGGCTGAGCCAGCGATGATCCCCGTTTACCGAACAATCGATGGTCTGCGTTTACTGAAACGGCAATCAGGAGCGGGCCGCGGTCTTCTCACCAGATGTTTCGGCTCGAGGTAGCTTCACCGGACAGATGTTGTGGGCTATCACCTCGTCCACACAACGGACGAATTCGGGAATGCACGAACAATACAACTCATAGTAAACGCTCTTGCCCCGATGCCCGGCGGATACGATGCCTGACTCCCTGAGTATGCCAAGATGCTTGGATACGGTAGAAATATCCGAGCCAATGGTTGCGGTGAGCTCTCCCACATTCCTGGGGCCGTCGCGCAACAGATTGATGATATGCATGCGGCTCGGATGGGCCATGGCCTTGAAGACCTTGGCCCGTTTCCTGGCCAGTTCCAGTTCTGTGCTTTCCATAACTGGATTGTTTACCCAAGTCTTCCACTAGGTCAATACTGACAATGGTGCTGGGTTTTATCAATCGAGCCTGGGCTAATCAATTTTTAACTTGACCACGCCAAATCATTTGCATAAACTACCAAATGTTCGAAGCAAAGGGGTGCGCATGAAAAAAGCCAGCGGCAAGCATATCGGTTTCTTTGCGCGGTACCTTACC
Source organism: Spirochaetia bacterium (assembly GCA_034004175.1). Classification (GTDB taxonomy): domain Bacteria; phylum Spirochaetota; class Spirochaetia; order Treponematales; family UBA12059; genus MIBM01. Next base: position 3,203 of record JAVEXH010000037.1, on the reverse strand, counting down.
CTCTGGGTGGCAATCTGCATCGGAGCAGGTGTCCTGATAGGCCAGTTCATGCCAGGGATCCCCGCCTTCCTGAAGACTCTGGAATATGCAAACGTGTCCATCCCTGTAGCAGTACTTATCTGGCTCATGATCTACCCCATGATGCTCAAGGTGGACTTCAAGAGCATCGTGACAGCCGGTAGGAAACCGAAGGGACTTGTGGTGACCCTGGTAGTCAACTGGCTTATCAAGCCTTTCACCATGTATTTCATAGCCTGGTTCTTCCTGAAAGTGGTGTTCAGGACTCTGATTCCTGCGGATCTTTCCACTGAATATCTTGCCGGGGCTGTCCTCCTCGGAGCCGCACCCTGTACAGCCATGGTCTTTGTCTGGAGTTACCTCTCCGATGGAGACCCGGCCTACACGGTGGTACAGGTGGCGGTGAACGACCTGATCATACTCTTTGCCTTTACCCCCATCGTGGCCTTCCTGCTGGGTGTAAGCAATGTACAAGTACCTCTGGATACCCTGATCATGTCGGTGGTCCTGTTCGTGGTCATACCCCTTGGTGCTGGCGTTGTCACCCGGAACAGCCTGATCAAGCGTCGGGGCAAGGAGTGGTTTGACGGGACTTTCTGCAAGAAGTTCGATGGACTGACGGAGGGTGGCCTGCTGCTGACTCTGGTGATCCTGTTTGCTTTCCAGGGTGAGGTCATACTGCGCAACCCCCTGGCCATACTCCTTGTCGCAATTCCCCTGACTATACAGACCTTCTTCATTTTCTTCATCGGCTATGGCTGGGCCAGAGCCTGGAAAGTGCCGTATGAAATTGCCGCTCCCGCAGGAATGATAGGGGCTTCCAATTTCTTTGAACTGGCAGTGGCGGTGGCCATCAGCCTCTTTGGTCTTTCAAGCGGTGCGGCCTTGGCAACTGTAGTCGGCGTGCTGGTGGAGGTTCCTATAATGCTGACCCTCGTACGTATAGCCCGCGCTACGCGCGGAACATTTCCGGCTGCAAGCGGCCAGGGCTTCTGAAGCCCGATAAGGAGTATCCATGACCAAAGTCCTGTTCCTGTGCGTGCACAATTCGGCACGCAGCCAGATGGCTGAAGCCTACCTGAACAAACTGGCAGGAGAACGATTTGCCGCCGAGAGTGCCGGGCTGGAACCAGGAAAGCTCAACCCCTTTGTAGTCAGGGCTTTGTCTGAAGACGGCCTTGACATTGCGGAGAAAGAAACCCGTTCGGTTTTCGATTTGTTCAAAGCCGGGAAAAGGTATGAAATTGTTGTCACCGTATGCGACAAGGAGGCAGCCGAGCGTTGTCCCATCTTCCCGGGGCTTGCCGAGAAGCTGCACTGGCCTTTCCCCGACCCTTCACGCTTCGCCGGAACCGAGGAGGAGATCATGGCCCGCACACGGGAGGTTCGCGATATGATCAAGACAGCGGTGGGAGAGTTCATAGCCTCAAGGTGTTCCTGATACCCGGCAGCTTCCGCGATCGCCTGGAAACAAAAAAGCCCCCTTAACCTGGAAACAGGTTCGGGGGGCTTTTCTGTACGGATGATGCTGCGACCTTGATCTGGCTGCAAGCCGGATCCGCCTGTTTTTAAATCATTTTGAACTGAAGGCAAAGAACAGTTTTAAAATCGGTTTCACCATGATTTTTACTATGCCTGCCCATCGGACACCGGCCTTTTCTTATCTTTTCATGCTAGCACCGGGTACCCCATGTCGCAAGCAAATTTGACCAAGACGGCTGTAGACAATTGTCGCCCAGGCCCAATAGACAATCATCTACTTGCAAATACAAATGCGGGATCATCTCAAAGAACCAAAACTGGTTCTGTATCTGATAATGAAGAGATTTTCAGCAGATGGATACCCTTACCTGCTGGATCCGCGTAGGGGCAAAGACCTATGGGATTCCTGCATGATATCCCCCTCCACCAAGCTCCGCATTTTCTGTATAATCGGCTCATGGCAACCTACGACGACAAGAAGATCATTTATACCATGTACCGTGTCGGCAAGAAGCACGGCACCAAACAGGTCCTGAAGGACATCTCCCTCTCATACTACTACGGCGCGAAGATAGGCGTAATCGGCCTCAATGGCTCAGGCAAGTCCAGCCTGCTGCGCATTCTTGCCGGGGTGGACACCGAGATTGCTGGCGACACCACCTGCGCTCCCGGTTACACCATAGGCTTCCTGGAGCAGGAACCCCATCTGGAGCCAGGCAAGACGGTTAAGGAGATCGTGTCCGAAGGCGTGCAGGAACTGGTGGACCTCCTGGCGGAGTTCGAGGCTGTGGGTGATGCCTATGGCGACCCTGATGCAGACTACGACAAGCTCGCAGACAGACAGGCCAAGCTGCAGGAAAAGATAGAAGAGCAGGACGGCTGGAACCTGGACTCCAGGCTGGACTTTGCCATGGAAGCCCTGCGCTGCCCCCCCGCCGACCAGGTGGTGGACGTGCTGTCCGGTGGTGAGCGCCGGCGTGTGGCCCTGTGCCGGCTCCTCTTGCGCAAGCCGGATATCCTGCTTCTGGATGAGCCGACAAACCACCTGGATGCCGAGACCGTGGCCTGGCTGGAACGTCACCTGCAGCAGTACGAGGGCACAGTGATAGCCGTAACCCATGACCGCTACTTCCTGGACAATGTGGCCGGCTGGATACTGGAACTGGACCGGGGTGAGGGCATACCCTGGAAGGGCAATTATTCCAGCTGGCTGGAACAGAAAGGCCAGCGCCTGGCCCAGGAAGAAAAAGGTGATTCCGAACGGGCCAAGACCCTGGAACGTGAACTTGAGTGGGTACGCATGAGCCCCAAGGGCCGACATGCCAAGAGCAAGGCCCGAATAAGCCAGTACGAGAAACTGCTTGCCGACGGGGAACGTGAAAAGGTAAAGGAGACCAGGCTGTTCATACCCGCAGGCCCGCGCCTAGGTTCCGTGGTGGTGGAGGCCAAGGGCCTGACCAAGGCCTATGGTGACAAGCTGCTGTTCAAGGACCTCGAATTCGTGGTTCCACCGGGAGCGGTGGTCGGCATAGTAGGCCCGAACGGTGCAGGCAAGACCACCCTCTTCAAGCTGATGGCCGGCATGGAGAGCGCCGATGACGGCACCCTGCGCCTGGGCGATACGGTGAAGCTGGCCTTTGCCGACCAGATGCGGGAGAATCTTTTTCCGGACAAGACCGTAAGGGAACAAGTATCCGATGGTC
>JAVEXH010000036.1:0-12914 GCA_034004175.1 Spirochaetia bacterium | reverse complement strand
ACCTGCTGGTCGACATCATGTTCGATCTGCCTGGCAGCATGGAAGAACACAAGGTCCTGGTTACCCGCGACACGGTGATCGAACGCCTGCCGCCCGTTCTGGAGACCCTCAAGAAGAGCGCATGAATATCCTGGATTCCCTGAGGCCCAAGGGTAGTCGTCCCTCCGGGACGCGTACCTCCGGAACGCGTTCCACGGGAGGGGGGCTTTTCGGGGGACACGCATCCGGGTCAGTCAATGAACTGCCTTTGCTGTACGTCCGGGATGCGGTTGTTTTCCCGAACGCCCTCTTGCCCGTCCTGGCGGCTACCAAGTTCTGTGTAGCCGCCGCCGACGAAGCCTTCAAAACCGACAAGCTTCTGTTTGTGTCCCTCCTCAAATCCTTGCCATCTGATGGTATCAATGACATTTCCGTTCACGAGATAGGAACCATAGCTCATATTGTACAGGCGGTGCGCCTGAACGACGGGTCAACCAGGCTTCTGCTGGAAGGCCGCCGCCGGGCCCGCCTGAAACGCACGGTGTTCCGCAAGGAATACCTTGGTGCCGTTGTCGAAGATATAGACGAAGGACTGGAAGACGGAATTGTCGATGCACAGGCACTGGATCAATCCGGAGATGAGGCCAAGGAAACAGCAGCCCTGGTCCAGATGGTCCGCAAGGATTTCACAACCTATGCAGAATTGGTCAAAAAGATTCCTGCCGAGACTGTCTATCTGGTGCAGCGGGCTGAGGATCCTGGCAGGTTGTGCAATCTGGTAGCCAACGCCATGAATGTGAAGGTAGAGCGCAAGCAGGAATTGCTGGCCATTGTGCCTGCCACGGAGCGGCTCGAGGCTTCTGCCGGCGCTCTTGCCCAGGAGATTGAGCTTCTTTCATTGCAGAAGAAGATTTCCCAGAAGGTGCGCGTCAGGATGGAGAAATCCCAGAAGGATTACTTCCTCCAGGAACAGCTCAAGGAGATAAACCGCGAACTCGGCAAGGATACCGAAGAGAACGAGCTTGTGGAGCTCCAGCGGCGCATAGAGGAGCGCCAGCCTCCAGCAGAGGTGCTCGAGAAGGCAAAAAAGGAACTCGGACGCCTAGGCAAGCTGCAGCCCATGTCCCCCGAATCGGGAGTTCTGCGAACCTACTGCGAATGGATAGCCGACCTGCCCTGGTCTGACAGGAACCTTGACTCCAAGGATCTTGCCGAAGCCAGGGCCATACTGGACGAAGACCACTACGGCCTCCGGAAGGCCAAGGAACGCATACTGGAGTTCATTGCTGTACGCCAGCTGAATCCGGCCATCAAAGGACCCATACTCTGCCTGGCAGGTCCGCCGGGTACGGGCAAGACCAGCCTCGGCCGCTCTATAGCCAGGGCTCTTGGGAGGGATTTTGTTCGTGTAAGCCTGGGAGGCGTCCGCGACGAGGCAGAGATTCGTGGCCACCGCAAGACCTATGTAGGTGCCTTGCCTGGCAAGATACTGCAGAGCATGCGCAAGGCCGGTTCCACCAACCCGGTATTCCTGCTGGATGAAATTGACAAGATGAACAGCGATTTCAGGGGAGATCCTGCCAGTGCCTTGCTGGAAGTTCTTGATCCTGAACAGAACTCCAGTTTTGTTGACCATTACCTTGAAGTGCCTTACGACCTGTCCGGTGTTGTGTTCATAACAACTGCAAACGGCCTGCATGCCATACCGTACCCACTTCTTGACCGCAAGGAAGTGATAGAAATACCCGGATACAGCGAGAACGAGAAACTCGAGATAGCCAGGCATTTCATCATTCCCAGGCAATTGGCAGAAAATGGGCTGTCGGGATCCGGCTTGTGCATCCGAGATGAAGCCATCCGCGAGGTGATCCGCCACTACACCATGGAATCCGGGGTCCGCAATCTTGAACGCGAGATAGCCAGGATGATACGCAAGTCTGCCGAGAAAGCAGTAGAGGCGGGTTTTGCCGCCAATCCGGACGGTGTAGCGGGGTTCAAACGCGTCGTGAAGGCTTCGACAGTGCCTTCCCTCCTTGGAAAACGCAAGCATGAGCACGATCTGATCTTTGCCGATCCCGGTACGGGTCTTGCCTGCGGGCTGGCCTGGACCGAACAAGGCGGCACGGTGCTCCCCGTGGAAGTCACCGTCTTCGAGGGCGAGGGCGAGCTCATACTTACCGGAAATCTGGGAGATGTGATGAAGGAGAGCGCCCGTACGGCTCTGTCCTTCATACGTTCAAACGCTGGCCTCTATGGGCTTGAAGCCAAGGATTTCTCTGGCCGTACGGTTCATGTCCATGTACCCGAGGGAGCCATACCCAAGGATGGGCCTTCTGCCGGCATAACCCTGGTGGCTGCCATCCTGTCGGCCTTTGTAGGCAGGCCTGTGGCTGCCGGCTGGGCCATGACCGGCGAGATTACCCTTACCGGCAGGATCCTGGCCATAGGTGGCGTGAAGGAGAAGGTCCTGGCTGCGCACCGCAACAAGGTGATGCGGGTCTTGCTACCCGAGGCAAACCGGAAGGATCTTGACGATGTTCCTGCCGAAACGGCCAGGGTCATGGAGTTCCGCTTTGCCGGGACCATTGCTGCTGCCCTTGAAATCCTGCTTGCGCCTGCCGGGAACCCGGATGCCCCTGGCCTTGTCATCGATACCACCGGCCTGGAAACTGATAACGCCGGCCTGGAAACTGATAACGCCGGCCCTGTGGTGGAACAACAGCCATGAAGGGCGATGTCGTCAACCTGACACGGGTCATTGCGGTCAGGTTGGCTCTGGCAGCTTTCATACTCTCCCTGGTGGCGCTGAGCATATACTGGGCCGGCAATCTGCAGGAATTGTCCGACCCGGCCCTCTTTGTGTCCATGGACTGGGCCGCGGGAGCTTCCATTGCCGGCATCGTGCTGGCCGTTCTGGCTGCAGCTTCAGCTTTGCTGGCGCCCCTCTTCTCCAGCCGCATTTCCTTCTGGACCCTGCTTGGTTCAGTTTTTATCATAGCCGCCAATATGGCTGTCCTTGTGCTTGCAAGCACCCTCAGGGTTGTGACCGGCGGAATCCCTCTCTGACCGATGCTTGATAGCCGGCTGTACAGGCCGGTATACTGTATATTCATAACCATCATTTCAGGAGTTCACCATGGATGTACGCGTACGTTATGCCCCTTCTCCCACGGGCCTCCAGCATATCGGCGGTGTCCGCACCGCGCTTTTCAACTACCTGTTTGCCCGTTCCATGGGTGGATCTTTCATACTGCGCCTGGAAGATACGGATCGCAGCCGGTTTTCAGAAACCTATGTGCAGAACCTGTATGACACCTTCAAATGGCTGGGTTTCTACTGGGAAGAAGGCCCCGACAAGGGTGGCCCTTGTGGTCCATACATCCAGTCCGAGCGCTTTGACCTGTACCGCGAACACGCCGAGAAGCTTGTGTCCCTGGGAAAGGCATACTACTGTTTCTGTTCCGAAAAGGGTGCTCCTGTCGAGGCTGTGCCACCAGCCAATTCTTCTGGCCAGGCCGATCAAGGCGATCAGGATACCGAAGTCCAGGGCGGCTTCGGTTACAACCGCCACTGCCGTTCCCTTGATCCGGCTGAGGCAGCCCGCTGCGCTGCAGCCGGTGAGTCCCATGTCATCCGCCTGAAGATACCCCTTGAGGGAACTACCAGATTCACCGATCTGTTGCTTGGTGATATCGAGTGGAAGAATGCCGATGTGAATCCCGATCCGGTGCTCCTCAAGAGCGACGGATACCCCACCTATCATCTTGCCAATGTGGTAGACGACCATCATATGGGCATAACCCATGTGATGCGGGCCCAGGAATGGATTCCATCTGCACCACTGCACATGATCATGTACGATGCCTTCGGCTGGAAGGCACCCCAGCTTTGCCATCTGCCCATGGTAATGGGTTCGGACGGCCACAAACTGAGCAAACGTCACGGGGCTACGTCGGTGGACGAATTCCGCAAGAAGGGCTACCTTAAAGAAGCCTTGATAAACTACATTGCCATGCTCGGCTGTTCCTACGAGGACGGCCGTGACCTGTATTCCCTGGAAGACCTGGCCAGGCTGTTCAGGATTGAACACATCAACAAGGCTCCCGCCGTCTTTGACTACGTGAAGCTGGAGTGGTTCAACGGCCAGTACATCAGGACCTATGACGACGCCGGGCTGGCAGGCCTGATCGAACCGGTGCTGTCGGAGGCGGGGCTCATTGGTTCACCGCCTTCAGCCACCGAAAAAGCCATCGTGCTTGCCGCTGCGCCCTTGGTCCGGGAGCGGCTGAAGTTCACTACCGATGCGGCTGAGTCCCTTGCGTTCCTGTTCTCCGAGCCGGCGGTTCCTCCGGTGGCCGAAATGCTGCCCAAGAAGCTTGACGCTGCCGCTACGGTGGCTGTCCTGGAGGCTGCCAGGCAATTGCTGGTGGAGGTAGGTGTGGATAGCCACGATGTAGTGGAAGCCGCCTTCAGGCAGAAGGCAGAGGAAATGGGTCGTAAGCTTGGTGATCTGCTCATGCCCCTGCGCATGGCTGTCACGGGCACAAAAGTGAGCCCACCCTTGTTCGAGAGCATCCGCGTGCTGGGTGTAGACATAGCTCTGCCCAGGATAGACAAAGCCCTGTCGGCCTTGAGGTCGACCCTCTGATGAAATCCTTCCTCCTGCCTCTGGCCTTTATAACCATTCTGGGCTCCTGTTCCCTGCTTCCCGGGCCAAGGCCTGGTCCTGGATCGAGACCGGTTCCCGGTGATCTGCCTGCTCCAGGCATCCCCGCAGGCCCCCGGATGACCTGGACCGTCCAGGGCGGTCCAGCAGGGCAGGGCAGCTTGTTCGTGCAGGGCACCTTGCATCTAGGCAGGGATGAGCTGTACCCCCTGGATGAACGTGTGCTTGAAGCCATGGCCGGTTCCGAGGTGATACTTGCCGAGTTGTCCCCTGGAGACCTTGCCTGGTCACGGGAACTAGTGCTGGACAGGATGGCCGAGGCTGTCCTGGAAGCTGGCAAGACCCTGTATGATCTGCTCCCCGCCGCTGACGTGGCCATTGCCGAAGAGGTAATGGGCAAGGAGAACTTCAGGCGCCTTGCCATATTCCGGCCTTGGGTGGCCTACAGCGCCTTTGAGTTGTTCGTTGCCGGCAAGCTGGCCCTTGACCCCGAAAAAGGCGTGGATACGGCCCTGTATTCTCTGGCAGCCAGCATGGGTAAAACCGTTCAGGGACTGGAGGATCCGGAGTTCCAGCTTGATGTCCTGGTTGGTCCTTCCCTGGATATCCAGGTTTCGCTTTTACGGGATGCCATCAGGGAGCACCGGGATCATCCTGATAGTCTGAAGCGAATCTATGAAGCCTATCGTGAGGGTGATCACCGGACCTTGGCAGGAGAAATGGCCAAATCCATCGAACGCAGCCTTGCCTTTGCCCCTGAATTGGCAGCCTTCAACGATTCCCTGCTTGCCAAACGGAACGCTGAATGGGCCAGGATCCTTGACTCCTACCTCCGGCAGGGCAAAACGGTCTTCGTCTTTGCCGGTGCGGCCCATATGCTTGGTGCAGGCAATGTCCTGGAACGGCTGGCCGGAATGGGGTATACCGTAAAACCTTGAGGCTGAGTACGGCAGCGTGGTGCCTGAAAAATAGCTCATGACCAAGATTCAGTTGAAATATCTGGAACCTGTTGTTATACTTGTAATACAGGAGGCTTTCTATGTTGGCGGTTCGACTCGATCCTACGATGGAAGACAAATTAGCCCGTTTAGCCCATGAAACCGGTCGGAGCAAGTCGTATTATGTAAAACAAGCCATAGAAGGGTTTCTTGAGGATCGCGAAGATTATCTGCTGGCACTAGCCGTGCTTGAACGCAATGAACCAAGAAAGTCCTTGGCCGAATTGAGAAAAGAATTTGGCCTGGAGCGTTGAATTTACGCTCACTGCCGAGAAGCAGTTGGAAAAGCTGGATAAAAAATGGCAATCGCTGATTCTTGATTACCTCGAAGATGACATTGCAACTCTTGATGATCCAAGGAGCAGAGGGAAAGCTCTGGTGGGTGATAAAAAAGGGTTCTGGCGGTACAGGATCGGTGATTACCGGGCACTATGCAAAATCGAAGACGATCACATGATTATAATAGCTGTAGCACTTGGTCACAGGAAAAATATCTACGGTGATTGAGTCCTGCTACTGCTTTCTGCGGCTATAACAGATACGGATTTTACCACATCAATTGAAAATACAACCATTGTCAATCTTGTATATTTGTTTATTCCATTGTCGTAGCCAGCAATTCCTGCTAACTTCCTGTTGATGCCTACATCCGCCTGCGTATGGGGATGCGGGCAATGCAAACAAGAAGGACCGTAAAAATGTCTGGCACAATAAAAAAGTCTGGTACAACGCGCCGGAACCCCCTGACCATGTACAAGGATTTGCCCAAGCCCGTGTATGCCCTTTTTGCGGCCACTGTGGTTAACGGGGCTGGTATCTTTGTCTTTCCCTTTCTTACCCTGTTCCTCACTCGCCGTCTTGGCATGGATACCCGTCAGGCAGGGAATTTCATGTTCTTCACCTCCATTGCCTATTTGCCGGGAGCTATCCTGGGCGGCAAGCTGGCCGACCGTTACGGCAGGAAAATAGTAGCGGTAGGTGCACAGTTGCTGGCTGCCTCGGTGTATATCCCTTGCGGAATCCTGGTTGAGATGGGTGCTGGAACCCTGAGTGCCGCTGTTCTCATACCAGCCCTGATTCTGGTCAACGTGATATTCGACGGCTTTGCCGATCCCGCACGCATGGCCATGCACACCGACCTGACCACCCCCGAAAACAGGCAGGCTGCATTCTCCCTGAATTACATAGGCCACAATCTGGGCTTTGCCATAGGGCCACTGATAGCCGGTTTCTTGTTCAATCATGCACCGCAGTGGCTTTTCTGGGGCAACGCCATTGCTGTGGCCGCTGCGACCACTCTGGTCGTGATTTTTGTACCCGAAACAAAGCCGAGCCATGAAGCCATACAGGAGAGCCTGTTGACTGATTCAGACGAGAAGGCCCATGTGGGAGGCATCTTGTCGGCGGCAGCCACGAGGCCGATGCTGCTGGCTTTTGTATTCCTGAATGCCTGGTTCGGCCTTGTATATGCCCAGCACCGCTTTGCCCTGCCTCTGCAGACCGGAGACCTGTTCGGTACCGAGGGGGCTACTCTGTACGGCGGCCTCATGACCATGAATGCCCTGCTGGTGCTGGTTTTTACCGTACCACTGATCACGATGCTCAGGAAAGTCAGGCCAGTGATCAATGTAGCCCTGTCTGGAGCCCTGTTTGCCATAGGTTTTGGCATGCTGGCCTTTTCCAGGCATCCTGCCTGGTTCTTTGTTTCGGTGTTCATCTGGACGATGGGCGAGATAATCAATGCCACCAATGCAGACGTTTACATAGCCAACCATACGCCCATGTCGCACCGGGGCCGATTCAATTCCATTCTGCCGTTTCTGGGCGGGTTCGGCTGGGCTCTGGCCACTCCTGTAGGCGGAAACATCATTCACAGCGCCGGCATCGGGACACTCTGGCTGCTGATGTTCGGTGTAGCCGGCTTGGCTTCGGCAGGCTTGCTGGTGCTGGATGGTGCAGAACGACGGTCCCTGCGACGCAAGGCCGTTCAGTTGCCATCGACTTGACCACCAGGTTGGTTCCGCCATACTTTCAGGCATGCCTGCGTTCAAACAAGCGTGCCTGGCGCTGATCATCCTTGCTGTCATGGTTTCCGGTTCTGCAATGGCATCTCCACTGAAACCCGAAGCCCGCACCATACGGTTCTCTAAACAGAATTGGCAGGTGATCCATTCCGGAGGACTGCGAGGGCCAGGCCCCAATGTCTTTGATGCCCGTAACGTGTACCTGGATGAACAGGGCAGACTTGTCATGGAGACGGCCTTCCGGGATGGCCTCTGGACCAGCGCACATGTATTCCTATCCCGCAGTCTGGGTTATGGTACCTACAAACTGGTTCTGGCCCCGATGCCAAAAGCCCTGGATGTTTTGACGGTATTCGGCTTTTTCACCTGGGACGACAATCCAGCCTTTGCCAATCGAGAGATAGACATAGAGCTGGCCCGGTGGGGTCATACCACTGCACCCAACCTGAATTTTACCGTTCAGCCCTGGGATGGCTATCCTGAACGCCAGAATAATCGGGAGTTTGATTTTTCCAGCCGGGCCACTCTGGAATTCGAGTGGCAGCCAGATGGAATCCGGTTCAAGGCCACTTCCAGTCTTGGATTTGCCGAATGGTATTTCCCCGAACCGGATTCCAGCCAATCCGCTCCCTTCGTGGTGCCACCGAAAGGCAGGGAAAGGCTGGGTTTGAACTTGTGGCTGTTCCAGGGGCGTGAGCCGGAGGCTGCGGATCGCATCGTGATAGAAGAGTTCAGATTCACCAGATGGACTGGTAAGTAAGAAGGCCAGAAATGCGGGAAGGACAGGAATGACAGGAACCAAGGGAAATTCAGGCAGGCTGACAGTAAACAAACTGTGCATGTTGGTGGTTCTGATGCTGGGGTACTCCTCTGTTTCTACAATCCATGCCCAGGTTTCAAGCCAGCCGGATGAAAAGTCTATCAATGGTATCTCAGCTGAAGAAGCAGCAGGAACAAGAGGGTATGCTCAGACGGGAGAGCCAATTCCGGAACCCGTGTTTCCGCGTATACGATACTGGAATGATCCTGTGCAGGGAGCTTCAGGAAGCTTGCCGGCTGCCCGGATTCCGAAGCGGGATAAGCCGAAGATAATCATCTTGATGTATCATAACCTTGTTTTTGGCAGGACTGGCAATGAATACAACAGGGATATCTATAATTTCGAGCAGGATCTGAAGTTTCTGGCCCGCAATTTTTCTGTCATTGATTTTGATGACCTGGTGGCTATACGTGATGGCCGTATGACGCTGAGCTCCGATGCCGTTGTCATTACCTTCGACGATGGCGATCTGTCGATGTATGCCCTTGCATATCCGCTGCTCAGGGAATACAGCATGAAGGCCAGTTTCTTCATCATCACTGATGTTGTAGGTACTGTAGGATACATGAACTGGAACCAGATCGAAGAGCTTGCCCGGTACAGGACCAAAGAGGGGATATCCCTGTTTACCATTGGCTCCCATAGCGCCAGCCATCCTCCCCTGGCAACGGTAGATGCTGCTGCCCTCCTGCGGGAACTACAGGTTTCCAGAACGGTGCTGGAGTCGCATACCGGCCAGCGGGTAGATTACCTGGCACTTCCCTTTGGTTCAGGAGCTGGCAAGCCTGAAATCATAGCTGCTGCCCGGGCAAGTGGTTACAAGGGCATACGGACCTCGCATATCGCCTTCACTACGCCAGGTACTCTTGACCTCTGGCAATTGCCGGGCCTGTCGGTAGATAATTCCAGCAGCGATGTCGTCTCTGCTGGAATCTGGTCCCTGCTTGGTTACTGAGACAGCTGGAATCCAGAGCATACTGATTGTTCTGCCCACTGGTTGACGCCGGCTTGCCCTGCGGTTCATAGTTGTCCTGCCGCGCCTCTGAAGCGCGGTAAGGAGCATCGCATGAACAATTCCAGCAACAATGAAACAGTTTCAGCAAGCAGCACGGGAGCCGTTCCGGCAACAAGCCCCGGGTTAACCTCTGCAGGTGGCCCAGTGGACGGCCCCTCGGATTTCATCCGGGACAATGTGCGCGCGGACCTGGCAGCCGGGCGCTACGACAGGGTTCTGACCCGCTTCCCGCCTGAGCCAAACGGCTGGCTGCATATCGGGCACGCCAAGGCCTTTGCCATAGACTTCGGGGTGGCCGAAGATTTCGGAGGCCAGTGCAATCTGCGCTTCGACGATACCAACCCCGAGAAGGAAGACCAGTCCTACGTCGATGCCATCAAGCGCGACATAGCCTGGCTGGGCTATGACTGGGCAGACCGTGAGTTCTATGCCTCCGATTACTATGAGCACCTCTACGAGCTTGCCGTAAAACTCATCAAAAAGGGCAAGGCCTATGTCGACGACCTATCCGATGAGGAAATGCGTGAGTACCGCGGCACGGCGGTTCCGGACAAGAATAATATCACCCTGACTCCCCCAGGTAAAAACAGCCCCTGGCGCGACCGTTCGGTAGAGGAGAACCTTGACCTCTTTGCCCGTATGAGGGCAGGGGAGTTCGCAGACGGGGCGAAGACCCTGCGCGCCAAGATCGACATGGCCCATCCCAACCTGGTCATGCGTGACCCGGTGATGTACCGCCTGCGCCGCATGCCCCACTACCGCACCGGTGATGCCTGGTGCATCTACCCCATGTACGACTTCCAGCATCCCCTGTCGGACGCCAAGGAGGGCATTACCCATTCCCTGTGCTCCCTGGAATACGAGATACACCGCCCCTTGTACGACTGGTTCATACAGGAGTGCGAGGTTTTCCCAAGCCGCCAGATAGAGTTTGCACGGCTGAACATAACCCACACGGTGCTGTCCAAGCGCTGGCTCCTGAGGCTGGTGCAGGAGGGTGTGGTAAGCGGCTGGGACGACCCGCGCATGCCCACCCTCAGCGGCCTGCGCAGGCGGGGTTACACCCCTGCGGCCATCCGGGACTTCCTGTCCAGGATAGGCATAGCCAAGACAGACAGTATGGTGGACATCCAGCTGCTGGAGCACTGCCTTCGGGAGGATCTGAACAGACGGGCCCGCCGGGTTCTGGCAGTCATCGACCCCTTGAAACTGATCATAGAAAACTGGCCGGCTGGTACTGTTGACGAACTCGAGGCCATCAACAATCCCGAGGACCCATCTGCGGGATCCAGGAAGCTGCCCTTCTCCGGCGAGCTCTGGATAGAACGGGATGATTTCATGGAAGTCCCGGCACCAAAATACTTCAGGCTGTATCCGGGCAACAGTGTGCGCCTGCGTTACGGCTACATAATCACCTGCACCGGGTTCGACAAGGATCCAGCCACCGGGCAGATCACTGCGGTCCGCTGTACCTATGACCCTGAAACCAGGGGCGGTAATGCGCCGGACAACAAGAAGGTGAAGGGCACCATCCACTGGGTCTCGGCCGCCCACTGCACACCCATGGAAACCAGGCTCTTCGAGCGCCTCTTCCCGTCCGAGCGCCCCATGGAGGTGCCCGCGGGCACGGATTGGCTGACCACCGTGGACCCCCAGTCGCAGAAATCAGTCGCCGCTTTCGGAGAACCGTCCCTGGCCTCCGCCGCCCCCGGCGACTGCTATCAGTTCGAGCGCCTTGGCTACTTCACCGCAGATCCTGAAACCAAACCCGGCAAACCGGTCTTCAACCGGACGGTGTCGCTGCGGGACAGCTGGGCCAAAATAGAAAAGAAACAGGCCTGAGGTCGTCGACATGCAGGAAGAACTGACCGGCTACCTCGAGTACGGTATCGAGCGCCTCGTGGAATTGTGTGGCATCCCGAGCCCCACTGGCTACACCCGGAAGATCGAGGAGCGGGTCAGCGCCATCCTGACAGAACTCGGATTCGCACCTGAATACAGCGTCAAACGCTCGGTACGCTGCCGCCTCGGCGGCTCGGGTTCTCCCCTGGTCCTGGCGGCCCACCTGGATACCCTGGGTGCCATGGTCAGGGCCATCAAGCCCAATGGCCGCCTGCGCATAGCCAAGATAGGCGGCTTTCCGGAGAACTACATAGAGAACGAGAACTGTGTGGTCCACAGCCGCTCAGGCAGGGAGTATACCGGCCGCTTCCTCCTGGACAAGCCTGCGGTACATGTGAACAAGGATGTTGGCAACGCCAAGCGGGACGACAGTACCATCGAACTGGTTCTTGATGAAAAGGTCTGCAAAACGAACGAGGTGAAGGCCTTGGGCATCTCTGCAGGCGACTTCGTGTCCTTTGATCCACGGACCATCGTGACTCCCAGTGGCTACATCAAGAGCCGGCACCTGGACGACAAGGCCAGCTCGGCACTGCTCCTGGCCCTGGCAAAATATGTCAGTGAAAAGGCACCAGCCCTGGGCAGGGAAGTGTGGCTGTTGTTCACCAACTATGAGGAAGTGGGCCACGGCGGTGCTGCCGGCCTGCCCGAACATACCGCGGAGATGCTGTCGGTAGACATGGGCGCCATAGGCGACGATCTGGGCACGGATGAGCACTGTGTTTCCATCTGTGCCAAGGATTCCAAGGGCCCTTATGACCACCGTATCACCGCCCGCCTTGCCGACCTGGCCGAGAGCCAGCGGTTGCGCTACGCGGTGGACATCTATCCCTTCTACGGCTCCGATACCGGGGCCGCCCTGTCGGCTGGCTGGGACATCAGGCATGGACTGGTAGGCCCTGGCATCCAGGCTTCCCACGGCTACGAACGCACCCACCGGGATGCTCTGGCCAACACTCTGGCTTTGCTGGCTGCTTATATCGAAATGGGGGCGGAGGGCTGAGGCTTTACGGCGGGCCTCATGACCACCAGGCAGCGTTCGTCAACCAGGAAAGGCACCTGAACGGGCAGGATCTGTACATCTGTGTACAAGCCGGCTATCGATTCAAGCTCGGCTTCGGCCCTGTCGGCCTTGCCCTTGTAGGCCACGACGTAGCCACCAGGGGCACAGATGCCGAATACCTTTCTGAACAGCTTCCGTTCGAAAGGTCTGAAGGCTCTGAAGGTAACGATATCGTAGGAGCCCTTGGCACGTTCCACCTGTTCCTCGATGATGGTGACGTTCGGCAGAGGCAACTCAGCCTGCATGGCTTCCAGAAAGTGTATCCGCCTGGTCATCCGGTCTATCAGGGCTACATCTATATCGGGCCTGGCCAAGGCAAGGGGTATGCCGGGCAGTCCTGCCCCCGTACCAAGATCGGCCAGGTTTTGAGACAGTCCTTCAGACCCAGAGAACTGACGATCGTAGCTTGACGGAGGTTCGGCCACGCTTGGAGAATGTCCTGTATGA
>JAVEXH010000035.1:0-12920 GCA_034004175.1 Spirochaetia bacterium | reverse complement strand
TGCCATGAGAGCAGTCTCCACCGATCTTGATGCAGCCCGCCTCATGGCCATCGATGTCAACAGGACTGTCTCCATAACCTTCGGAATAGGCTCCTTCCTGGCAGCCCTCGGCGGCATAATGTGGACCATGAAGTATCCGCAGTTAAACCCGCTCATGGGCGTAATGCCCGGCCTGAAATGTTTCATTGCGGCTGTCATCGGTGGCATAGGAAACATTCAGGGCGCGGTACTCGGGGGATTCATCCTGGGAGCTCTGGAAATCCTGATAGTAGCCTTCCTTCCTGAACTGACTGGCTACCGGGATGCTTTTGCCTTCATCCTCCTTATCGTGGTGCTCCTGGTAAAACCAGCCGGTCTTCTTGGCAAGGCCCAATCGGTGAAGGTGTAAACCATGAACAAGAAAAACCTGATACGCAGCGCGATAGCGCTTGTTGTCGGCATAATGGTGATAGGACTGGGAGATGCCTTCCTGGGACCCTTTGCAGTCCGTATCCTGAACCTGTCGGCAATCTACATAATCCTTGCCTTGTCCCTGAATCTGCTTGTTGGCTTTACCGGTCTGTTCTCCCTTGGCCATGCGGGATTCATGGCAGTCGGCGCCTACGTAAGCGCCTTGCTGACCATGACGCCTGCACAAAAAAGCATGAACTACTTCCTGACGCCCATAGTTCCCTGGCTGGCGGAAATCCAGATTCCCTTCATCCTGGCCTTGCTGATAGCCGGTATCTGTGCTGCCTTTGTCGGACTTCTGATCGGTGCTCCGGCCCTGAGACTACGTGATGACTACCTGGCCATCGCAACTCTCGGTTTCGCGGAAATCATCAGGGTACTCATCACCAATGCCCAGCCCCTGACCAACGGTGCCCAGGGGCTGAAGGCCATTCCGAAACACGCCACCACCTGGGTGGTGTGGGGTGTCGCAGCCCTTACAGCAGCCTTCCTGGTCATGCTGCTGCGTTCCAGTTATGGCCGCACCATCAAGGCGGTACGGGACGATGAGATAGCCGCAGAGGCCATGGGTGTAAACGTCTTCCGGGTAAAAGTAACAAGCTTCGTAATTTCCAGTTTCTGGGCCGGTGTTGGGGGCGCCTTGCTAGGCCACATGATCACCACTATAGACCCCAAGATGTTCAACCTGATCCTTACCTTCAACATTCTGCTGATAGTGGTACTGGGGGGTAACGGCTCCATCACTGGTTCCATCCTGGGAGCCATCATAGTCACTGTGATGATGGAGGCGCTCCGCTTCCTGGACATGCCCATGAACCTGATTTTCTTCAAGACCAATGGCCTGCCCGGCCTGCGCATGGTCATATTCTCCATCATGTTGATGATCGTTGTCCTGTACCGGCAAAGGGGCTTGATGGGCAACAAGGAATTCTCCTGGGACATGGTGGCCAACCTGAGGGCAGTCATAGGACTGAAGCCCCGCAACAAGGGAGGCCGATGATGCTCAGGACAGAAAGTGTAAGCATGCGCTTCGGTGGGCTCACCGCCGTTGCCGACCTGAATGTGCAGATAGAGAAGAACGAGATCATCGGACTTATCGGGCCAAACGGCGCAGGCAAGACCACGGCATTCAATACCATTACCGGTGTCTACAAGCCCACCGAAGGCAGGATTTTTTTCAAGGGCAAGGATATCTCCGGAGCCAAGCCCCATCACATAACCGAACTGGGCATTGCACGTACCTTCCAGAACATCAGGCTTTTCAAGGACATGAACGTGCTCGAGAATGTCCTTGTGGCCACCCACCTGCGGATGAATGTCGGAGTATTTGCATCCACCTTTCACCTTCCTGGGTACCTGCGAAAAGAAAAGCAGGCCCGGGAGTTTGCCATGGAACTGCTGGAGTCGGTGGGTCTGGTAAACCAGGCGGATGAATCGGCCATCTCCCTACCCTACGGAAAACAACGCAGGCTGGAGATTGTACGGGCCCTTGCAACCAAGCCATCACTGCTGCTTCTGGATGAACCCGCTGCTGGTATGAACCCCCAGGAAACCCTTGAACTCATGGATTTCATCGTGGGCATCCGCGATCGCTTTGATCTTACCATTCTGCTCATCGAGCACCATATGCAGGTTGTCATGGGTGTCTGTTCCCGGATGTACGTACTGGACTACGGTGTAACCATTGCCCACGGGAATCCTTCGGAAATCCAATCAAACCCGAAGGTCATAGAAGCCTATCTGGGGGTGGACTGATGCTCAAAATTGATAACCTCTCTGTACACTACGGAGGCATTCACGCCCTGCAGGGCATAGGATTCGAAGTACCGGACGGCAAGATTGTAACCCTTATCGGTGCCAATGGAGCTGGCAAGAGCACTACCCTCAAGGCCATCATCGGGCTGGTGAGTGCTTCCTCAGGCGCGGTCAACTGGAATGGTGAAGATCTGACGGGAATGATGACCAAGGATATCGTCAAGAAAGGCGTGGTACTGGTGCCTGAGGGCAGACGGGTATTCCCCAATCTTACCGTGGATGAAAACCTGTCCCTGGGTGCTTTTTCCCGGATTGATAAACCAGCCATAGCCACCGACCGTGACAAGGTCTTCAGTCTGTTTCCACGACTCAAGGAACGCATGAAGCAGAAGGCAGGCACCCTATCCGGCGGCGAACAGCAGATGCTGGCTGTAGGCCGGGCTCTTATGACCAGGCCTAAACTGCTTATGATGGATGAACCTTCCCTGGGTCTGGCTCCCCTGATAGTAAAGATGATCTTTGACATTGTCAGGGAGATAAACAAGGAAGGTACGACCGTACTACTGATCGAGCAGAATGCCAAAGCTGCTCTGGAGGTAGCCGACCATGGCTATGTGCTTGAGACAGGCCGCATAACCCTGACCGGCAGTGGCAAGGAGTTGCTGGCCGACGACAGGGTCAGGAGCGCTTACCTCGGCGAAGCAGGCTGAGTCAGGCAGAAAAAATCAGTTGACCTTGATTCATGCATTTTTGTTTCAATAATCAAAAAAAATGGCGCCCTTGATACAGGGCGCCATTTTTATAACAAAAGAAAAGCACTTTTACCCTTCACAATTATAATAAAATGCGATATTATTATATTTATGAGCAGAGAAGAAACTATTTTCGGAGAGGATTGGCCATACTCCAAGGCCAAGACAGCTCTCCTGAGGGCCGCGGCCCTGGTCATGAGGGAAGACGGACCGCGTTCCGCCACCCTCAAGAATATTGCCGGCAAGGCAGGTGTAACCGAGCCCGCTATATTCAGGCACTTCGACGGCGTGGAGGGCGTATTCATGTCCTTGTTCAACGTCGTGGAGTTGTATTTTGGCCACTTTGACGGCTTGTACTCTTCAGCCGAACTCGTTGGCCTCGACAGGCTTGAGGCCGCATATATGGCCATACTTGAAATACTGAAAGAGAATGAGGATTTCAGCTACATTCTGGTGCAGCCGGATCCTATCTTCAGACAGTATCCCAAGCTCAAACAGCGCCTGGTAGAACTGCGGATGCGTGACAAGGCCAGCGTCGTGGAGTGTGTAAAGGAAGCAAGGTCCAAGAAACAGCTTCTGCCCACCACCGATGTGGAAGCCTTCTCCATGAGCCTCGTTGGTGCCACCATGATACTCCTTCAGACCTGGATCAATGACGTAAACGCCATCGACCTTGTCAAAGAAGGCAAGAAATTGTGGAACAACCTCAAGAACATGGCAGCTGACCCCAATGCCGCCCCCGTAACCAAGGGCAAGGCAAAGGCTCCAAAGGCAGACCCAAAAGCTGCAAAAAAGAAAGCCTGAAAAGGCTGCCTTGATCCGATTTCCGGGCCTTCCCTGCAAAGGGAAGGCTTTTCATTGCACAAGCTTCACGCCGCCTGCGAAACAATCCTCATACTTCAATCCTGACAAAAGCTCGCATACAGCCTTCGCTTCTTCTGGAACCCCGGTCTTGCTTCCACCTACCCGAAGCCGTTCCACCTCAGCCATCATGATTTTATGACGCCCTGGATCCAGTTTGAAGCGGAACGATACGGCAAATCCTGTTGTCAGCAGCAGGATGGGCAGGAAGGCAAACAAGGCGCGGATCCGTGCCGGCGTGCCTTCTTGTTGCGGAGTCTGGACAGTAATTCTGGATGCCCCGCTTCCCTTGTAGTCTGCCGCCTCCAGGATCCTGCGCAGTTCCCTTCTCCGGACACTGGACAGGTTGGCATCCAGGGTCAGCAGGCCATCGGGTTCCATTAGGTAGGCCTTCCTGAGCAAAGCGGTATCGGCTCCGGCGGCCGCAACCCGGGGTATCACAAAACCTTGGAGCTCATCCGGGGAGAATCGCAGAGGAACCGGGCCAAGGTAGCCGATAAGCGACAGTGTCAGGCCCAGGAGTGGCAGTACTGCAGCCCCCTGTACCAACTTGCGGATGAGGGTCATGGCACCGGCATAGGTTCCTGCGCGCTTGTCGCCGGTTATCAGTTCGTCGACATCGGCCACGAAAGGAAGAAGCTGGAAAGGCACCAGTACTGCAGCAGACTGGCCCAGGCCAACAACCATGCAGTTGATGACAAGTACCAGTCTTGGTGTTTCCGGTGTATGGAAATACATGCCTACCATGCCCAGGATCATGATACCCAGTCCAAGACGGTACGCGCTGGCATGGCCCTTGCGGTTTGCAATGGAAATGTACAAGGGTATGGCAAGTATCTGTGTGAGCAGTATGGAACCGAGAGCGATGGTTAGAAAGCCCGGACGTCCCAGGTAGTCGGCAAGATAGAATTTGAGCCAGCCCATCAAAACATCCATGGTGGCGTAGGCAAAGATATACATGGCAATGTGTATACGGAAACTGCGGTTCCTGAAGATGGAGGCGAAGTTGCTGATGAAACCGGGTGTGTTGCCGGAAACATCGGTCCTGGCTGAGGCCGGTGCCTGGTCATCCCAGGTACCCAAGTAGGTTATCAACCAAGGCGCAGCAAAGAAGGCTCCGAATACAAGGCCCATCACCAAGTGGCCGCTCCGCTGGTCAGGGAAGGCATTGATGATGAGCTGCGGGATGGTGCCTGACAGGAGGGCGGCCAGCATGGAGAACAGCATGCGGAAACCTGTGAGCTTGTTGCGGTCCTTGAACTCCCTGGCCATCTCGGCTGACAGGGCCCCATACGGCACCAGCACCATGGTGCTCACCGTGTAGAAGAACAGGTAGGCCAGGAAATAAAAGACAAAGAGTCCCAGGTCGCTGGACAGACGGACAGGCAGCCAGATCAGGCTCACCGACAGGAATATGGGAATGATGCCAGCCAGGAACCATACCCGGCGTCGGCCAAAGCGGCTTCTGGTCCGGTCCGAAAGGTAACCCATCAAGGGGTCCGACACCGCATCCCAGATTTTTCCCAGCCCGGGAATCAGCCCTGCCAATAGTGGATTCATGCCGACCACAGCCACCAGGTAGTACATGGTGAAGGTGCTTACCAGGAGGAAAGCGCCTCCTCCATACAGGTCGCCCAGCCCGTAGGCTACACAGTTCCTGATCCTGAGCTGCCGCTCAACAGGCTCTGTCACATTCATTCCTGCCTCCTTGATCCATCAGCCCCGGGCTTTGGCAGCCTGATCAAAAACCTTGGCCCACGTAGAATCTTTCCGGCGGAACACCGGCGGCATGCCAAGCGGAGCATGTACCAGATGAGACCCGGCATCATACGTGTCGCCCGTCCACAGATGCACCCAGCCGTCATCGGGAAAGTGGACCATCCTGGATACGGCCCCTTCAAACACCACTGGGGCAACCAGAAGATCTGCCCCGAACAGGTATTGGTCCTTCATGGACCAGCAGGCAGGATCCTTCTCGTAATGAAGGAACAGGGGACGCAGGGCGGGGACTCCAGCCTTGGCACATTCGTCCACCACAGCCTTGCGGTAAGCCTTCAGGGCTACAAAGACCCGGCCCAGGCTGGCAAGGGCATCCAGCGTTGCATCATCTGAATCGAACTGCCAGTTGTCTTTGGGGCGGTTGCCCTCATGGCTGCGCATCATGGGGGTAAAGGCGGCAAACTCGGCCCAGCGCAGGAACAACTCCTTGGTGCGCTTCATGCCGTACAGGGTGGTATAACCGCCTATGTCGCTGTGATGCAAGCCATGGCCGCACATGGCAAGGGACAGAGCCGCAGGAATGACCGACCCCAGGCCATCATCTTCAGACCAGTCCACGTTCTGATCGCCTGCCCACATGAGGGGGCACCACTTCTGGCTGCCGGTGAATCCGGCACGCATGAAGAAGGTCACCTCATCCATGAGACCAGCCTCTTCCACTGCCTCCCGGTTTATGCGGGCCCAGATGGCCGGCCACATGTTGTGGGCCAGCATGGCTGGCGTGCCGTCATGCAGCACCGCGTCGGTGGGCAGGTACTCGCCGAAGTCTGCCATCCAGCCAGCCAGTCCGAAGTCAACCAAGTTGCGTCGAATGACACCCTTGTACCAGTCATAGGCCGCAGGATTGGTGAAATCCGGGATGCCAGCATCAAACTCGCCGAAATCAACCAGATAGTCTTTGCCATTTGCATCCTTGGCAAGAAAGCCCTTGGCAGCAGCTTCCTCGAACAATGGTTTTCCTGCAGCTACGTATGGATTGGCGTAGCCCAGGAACCGTACACCGTCCTTCTTCCAGCGGCGGATTGCCTCCGGCAGGCCAGGATAACGCTCGGGATCCCATTCCCAGTTCCACATCAGGCGCTGCCCGAAGCCGGTCATCCGTATGCCCTCCCAATCCTGGGCCCAGATTCCGTTTACCGGAACACCATGTTGCTGCGCCCGGTCCAGCCTGGCCTGGCATACCTCTGTGCCTCCCTGCATACCAAGGATGACGCCGTCATGGACCCAGTCCGGCAAGGGCGGCTGTCTGCCCAGCAGGGCTGAAACATCCTGTACCAACGCCAGCATGCTTGATGCAGCACCGAAGGTAAGGCTCTCAGGCAAAGCCCAGAACTCCAGCTCATGGAAGGAGGGCTCCCGGAAATCAAAGGCCGCATAGGCCGGGCAATCGGCATGCACATAGTAATGCCGTGAAGACACCAAAGTTGGCTGGGGAAAGAAGGTCCACCAGTAGTCGCCGCCACAGCGGTCGTTTACATCCGCTTCGAAGGTGATCCTGGTACGCTTGTTCCGCCCCACGCCCTGCTCGCTGGACCAGAGCGGGAAACGGCGCCCCCGGAGGTCAAAGTGGCTGAACTGCTCGCCGCCGCCATACACCTTCTCATCATTCCGGGCTGGCAGACGGAACCAGAAACGGTTGCCGGTATCCGCGGCAGTATCGTCGCCCTTGAAGCGGAGCACAAGCCGACCATCTTCTTCGGCCAGAAGGCAGACAACCCGGTATTTCCCGGAAGCCGAAAAAACAACCCTGAGGCCAGCTTCGCCAATCCTGACCGTTCCGGGGATAATGGACTTCGAGCCGCGTTTTCCTGGGATGCCAGCGGCCAGGTCCGGAAACTCCCAGTCCACCAGCCCTACCCGCTGTACTATCCGGTCTTCTATCTGGAAGTTTCCACGATACATATCGATGAGTTCATTGCCGCACCCAGCGTACATGAAGGGATCATCAAGTCGGTGTGACAGGATAGTGTTCCCGTTCATGGATATCGTAAAGCCTGTGGCGTTCATTTCTGCGCTGATCATAGTATCCTCCGAAAAAATGCCCGCCCTGCGTGCACTGCGGGCGGGCTTGTGGAACAGGGACTCGGACCTCTCGGCCTGAACCATAGGCCTCAACCCTTGACGCCGCCAGCGGCAACGCCACGGATCAGGAACTTCTGCATGGCCAGGGTAAACGCGAATACCGGCATGAGCATTACCGTACTGGCGGCACACATCTGGCCCCAGGTGAGGGTATCACCACCTATGAGGCTGCTGATGGCTACCGGCGCAGTCCTGGCCTTGGTGCCGGTAAGGATGAGCGCGTACAGGAACTCGTTCCAGCTGTTGATGAAGGCAAACACTGCGGCCACCACCAGCCCTGGTGCTACCAGCGGAAGGAACACCAGGCGGAAAATGGTCATCCGGGAGCAACCGTCCACCATCGCGGCTTCCTCATAACTCTTGTCCACCGCAGTGAAGAAGGGAATGAGCATCCAGATTACATACGGAACATTGAAGCTGGAATGGGCCAGCGAGATGCCGAAGATTGTATCACGTATGCCTATGCCACGGAACATCAGGTACAGGGCCACCACCAGGGACATCTGGGGCAGCATGCGGAACACCAGGAAACTGTAGGCCAGGGCATTGCGGCCCCTGAAGCGGAACCTGGTTATGCCATAGGCAGCCATGGCACCGACACCGACGGACAGGGCAGTAGACACCAATCCCACGATCACGGAGTTGCCCATGGCCTTCATCATCTGCCGGTTCTGGAACACAAGCTCGTAACTCGCAGTGGTAAGCTGGCTGAAGGCAAACTTCTGGCCGGACAGGATGACAATGTCACGGCGGAAGCCGTTGAACAGGGTAATCACGATGGGATACAGCTCCACCAGGAGCACCGCGATGGCAAAGACGGCCACTCCAGCGGTTATTACCTTTCTTCTGGTTGAAAGCCTCATCTGTCGCCTCCCTGTTCTTCGAGCTTTTCAAGGCTCATGTTCTTGCGTACCAGGGTAACGGCAAAGGTGATGGATACCAGGAGGAGGAAAATGGCCATGGCACTGGACATGCCGACCTTCATGTAACCAAAGGCCTGCCTGTGCGTGTAGAGACTGAACAGGGTGGTGGCCATACCAGGGCCACCTTCGGTCATTACATACACCTCGCTGAAGATACGCAGGGCATCGATGATGCGCAAGAGCAGGGCCGTAAGCATGGTGGGGTACAGAAGAGGCAGAACTACTCTGGTCAGACGCTTCCAGAAACCGGCCCCGTCTATTTCCGCAGCTTCAAGGATATCCGTAGGAATACCGGCGAGACCTGCATACAGAAGCATGAATACGAAGGGCCACATGCGCCAGATGTCCTGGACTATGACTGCCGCGTACGCATACTGCGGATGGCCAAGCCAGGTAACCTCGGGGGCCCCGAGGGCCAGCAGGAAGTTGTTCAGTGCACCATAGCGCGGCTGCAGCATGAAACGCCAGGTCATACCTGAGACAATGGGCAGGAAGAATACCGGCAACAGGATCAGCGCCCGTATCACCCGGCCTCCCTGGAACTCTCGGTTCAGGAGCAGTGCTGCCCCGAGCCCAAGCACTATCTCTATGGGTATGGCGACGAAGATGAACCCGAGCTGAAGCTTCAGGCTGTTCCAGAATTCCTCATCCTGAACCAGATCCACATAGTTGCCTGCTCCTATGAAGCGCCGCGCGCCACCACCGGCCGAAAGCGGCCAGTCGAAGAGCGAGACAACAAAGGAAAACAGTATGGGGAATATCAGGACAGCGAATACGATCAGGAGCGCCGGCAGCAAAAAAGGAACGGGGGACCCCAGGCCCCCCGCCCTTTTTTTAAAGGCGACGTTCCCCGTTTGGCTAGTAGCCAGCCTTCTTGAGGATATCATTGGTTTCCTTGACGATGGCGCGGATTGCGTCCCTGGTAGGCATGGCACCGGTTATACCCTGCACCCAGTATTTCTTGACTACATCCTGAACCTCACCGATCTCCTTGAAGCGCGGCCTTGAGGCTGCTACGGCCATGGAGTCAGCCAGGGCGGGCAGCCAGGGCTTGCTGGAAGCATAGGCGGGATTGGTCAGGCTCTCAGTGCGGGCAGGAATGGTGTTGGCCTGGACAAGCTTGTCGGCTACGGCCTTGCTTGACCACCAGTATACGAACTCGGCGGCAGCTTCCTGGTTCTTGGATGCCTTGGGAATGCTGATGGCCCAGGCGCCGGTTACCGCAGCCTGTCCACGGGGACCGGCGGGCGGAGCGGAGTAGGCAATCTTGCCGGCAACAAGGGACTTGTTGGGATCTTCATAGGCTGCAATCTGGGCAGGCCAGATGAACATGGAGAAGACACCCTTGGGGTCTGCGGCAAAGGCAGCCTGGCGCTCTACATGGGCCATGGTCTCTGCTCCCTTGGGAGAGATGGCCATGAGCTTCTTGTAGAACTCGATGCCTTCTACAGCCTTGTCCTCGTCCAGCACTACCTTGAAGGTACCATCGACATAATCAATGAACTTGGTGCCGTAGGATTCCCACATGAACACTGCTTCGGAAAGAACACCGGCCGGGCCGCCGTTGAAGGGACCAAAACCAGCTGCAATGTCGTTCTCGTAGAAGAACGTGCCCATTTCGAGCATTTCCTTGAAGGTCTTGGGAACCGCAAGATCATAGCCGTACTTGGCCTTGAACTGGCTGCGGTAGGTGGGGTTCTCGATCAGGTCCTTGCGGGTCATCCATACATACAGGTTGCCGTTGATGGGCACGCCAAGCTGGACGCCATCCCAGGTGCCGATGCTGTACATCTTGGGGGTAACCGAGTTGGGATCGGTCTTGGGATAGACAGTTCCCTTGGCCCACTGGTCAAAGGGAAGCAGCAGGGAAGCGAATACCGGTACATTGCCTTCATCGATGCCGACCACATCATAGTCTGTGGTGGTGGCAGTAACAGCTACCGCAGTCTTGGTCAGCACCTGGGGCGGCTGGAGCATCTCGATATTGACCTTGATGTTGGTGGCCTTCTCGAACTCGGGCAGCATGGCCTGCAAAGCCTTGGGATAAGGATCATCCCAGAGCAGTACATTGATTTCCCTGGCGGGCATGGGAGCAGCAGCAGGAGCCGCAGCAGGAGCAGCCTCCTGTCCACCAGCGGCAAAAGCCGCCATGGCAACAACTGCCAACAAAACGATGACAAGGAGCGAAATCTTTGACTTCATCGTATCCATCCTTCCTGAACATTTGGAATCCGGCAAGCCAACGGCTTTCCGTTTGCTTCGTGGATACGGAACCTGACCAATCTGCGATCGACCTTTGAACCATCCAGTAAATCCACGAAACATGCTTTAGTTAGTTACTGAAAATAATACACTACATTTGTCCCCTGTCAACAGGAAACACGCCATTACCAGCCATAATTGAATGATCAGGGAGCGGAAAACATAATTCAAGAGCCCTGTACGATAAATCAGTACGGCATGATCCTCCTGGCAGCAGCTCCGCTTTTCAAGCAACCATAGTCGTAGTACACTCCCTGACCATGGATACGAGAGCATTTGCCGAGGCCGTCCGCGGCCTGGTCGAGCGGACCCCGCTGTTCGGGAAAAGCGACCTTGAAGCTGTCATGGTTGCCAATCCCAAGGCTGGCGGTTTTTCAAGAAGGTCAAGGGCCAGGCACAACGCAACAGCCCTGGCAGATGCCGCAAAAGCCGCTTCCGGCATGCAACTGAGGCAGGGAACCACCAACTGGCGGGCTCTGGACACCGCCTCTCCCAAGCATGCAGGCGCCATTGCGCTTTCCCTGCTGGAAGAGGCAGCCATCAAACCGAAGACCGGGTGGCTTGTCATCCTGGCCTGCGGGGACGGTACCAGCCACGAGTTCCTGGATGAGCTGTCCAGAGCTCCCCGGGAGCTGGCCAACCGATTCACGGTACTACGGCTTCCCATGGGCACCGGCAACGATGGTTCCGACGGCAGGGAACTGCCTGATGCGTTGTCGAGACTGATCGGATATGGACGTATCGACGAACAGGTGGCCATCCGGATGATCCCGGCCCCCGGTGGCCCGGCTTCGACACGGGCTCCGGGAGGAGAGTGGCGTTCCTTCAACATTGCCAGCCTGGGAGTGGACGCCTACATAACCCACATGACCAACAAGCTGAAGGCAGCAATGCCGGGAGATTCATACAAGATGTGGCTGGATATTGCAGCCGTCCTGTATGACTTGAGCTATCCATCGGGGCACATGGAAATACGGGCCTTTGATGCCACGGGACAACCAATGGCTTCCTATGAAGGAAAATTCCTCCTGGCTGCAATGGGCATCAGCGGCAAACGTACCTACGGTTCCAACAAGCCCATCCTGCCAGGGGACGAGAATGTGTGCCTGATACGGCAGATGTCACTGCTGCGCAAGCTGATACTCAAAGGCCCCATCGCCGCCGGCCATCACCGGGGGCTCCCGGAAGCAGAACTCTTTACAGCGGATGCCCTGGAGATCAGCTACAGCCATCCCATCCTGATGCAAACCGACGGAGAAGCCCAGAGTCTGGTAGCTGAGGACTTTCCCTTCAGGATGGAACGTACCGGCCCCCTGATTCGCCATGTTGCCCGCATCCAGGGCAAACGCCCGGAAGCCCTGACCGGACTGGACTGACCTGCTGGACGATCAGTACCCCGGCGCGCTATAGTCGCCCCACTATGGAACAGATGAAGAGAAGCTCCACCTGCGGAGAGCTGAGCAAGGCGGACGCAGGCAAGACGGTCACCCTGAACGGGTGGGTCAACAGGAAACGGGATCATGGCGGCATATCCTTCGTGAACCTCAGGGACCGCTACGGCACGACCCAGGTGGTGGTTGACGCCGATGCCCCGGAAGCCTTGAAGGCAGTGGTCGCGGAGCTGAAAAACGAGTATGTAATCGCCGTTGAAGGCACCGTACGGGCCAGACCGGACAGCATGGTGAACCCGGAAATGGCCACCGGCACCATCGAGGTGGTGGCCAGCAGGGTGGAGATACTGACCCGCTGCGAGCTGTTGCCCTTCCAGATCGACGAGGAAACCGACGCCAAGGAAGAACTGCGCCTGAAGTACCGCTACCTGGACCTCCGCTCGGGCGGCATGCAGCGGCGCATCAAGCTGCGCAACGACGTTACCTTTGCCATCCGGGAGTGGATGCAGGGCGAGGGTTTCTACGAGATCGAGACGCCCACCTTCATAAAGAGCACCCCCGAGGGCGCCCGGGACTACCTGGTGCCCAGCCGCCTGTACCCCGGCAAGTTCTATGCCCTGCCCCAGTCGCCCCAGCTGTACAAGCAGATCCTCATGGTCTCGGGC
>JAVEXH010000462.1:0-2828 GCA_034004175.1 Spirochaetia bacterium | reverse complement strand
CTCGAATTTTGCCAAAGCCCGTGCCGCCGTTTCGGAGGTCATCATCCGTGGCCAGCTTCCCCTGCCAGGCGCACCCGAGGAAGCCGAATGGATGGATTTTTCAACCCCGGAGGACTATCTTCCCTTCGAATCCCGGGCCATGGCTACAGCCGGGGCTCCCGAGTTGTTCACCATACAGATTGAAAAGATAGCCCATGAACGGAAGGTGAAGAAACCCGGAGCCCTGCCTTTCCTCCCGTCCAAATTAGAGACCGTGGTCGAGTACGAGAAGGTGGAGCGCCGCAAGCCTGTTACTGTGGATACCAAGGTCCTGCGGAGTTTCTGGGCTCCCGCTGGCACCGTGGTTGCCCGTTTGGTGCCACCACGGGCAGGGAAACCAGGCAAGGATATTTTCGGCAAGGTGATCCCCTCCGACAGGGATGAAAATACAGGTTTCCATCTTGGACGCGGGCTTTCACGGGTCAGGAACGAGGTTGTCTGCGACGAGTCGGGTTTCATACGGGTCGGATCGCGATGGGCGGATGTCGTAGCCTTTGCCGGCCATCGTGTGGCTCTGCGTGTTTCGGAAGACAATGCTGCGGTACTGCTGGATTTTACTCCAGGTGACAAGCGTCTGCCGGTACCCGATGCCCCAGCCCTGCTCGAGGAAGCCAAAGCCCTGGGTGGAACCGAAGAATGCATGATAGGCCACGACGAGCTGGAAGCCCTGCTTGCCAGGTCGGTCAGGAACGGCGATGCATTGAAGGGCTACAGTCTCTCCTGCAGCCACGATGCCGAGGTACGTGTCCAGGTAAGCCCCGACAAGCTCAAGGCAACCATGACCATCATCAAGGGACGTGGCAACGGCAAGCCCCTTGAGCTGTCCATGGTCAGCGCAGCCCTTGCCGGCCAGCGATTCAAGGGTGTCAAGGTCGACAAGCTCAAGGCGGATGTAATTGCGTTTTATAAAAGCCAGGAACTTGAACTCCTTGATTACACCCTGGTTGAAGGCAGGGCACCCGGTCGGGGCAAAGACCGGTCCCTGTCATACGGTATTGTATTCCTCACGGATGCCCAGGCTGCAGAGTACCTGGCCACCGTACAGAGTGCTGCCGCGGTATCCAGTTTTGTGAAGAACGCGGAAGTTTTCCCGCTGGCCACAACCCAGCGGGTTGCTTTTGTCAAAAAAGGTCAGGAAATCTGCCGCTTCTCCCCTCCCTCACCTGGACAGGCTGGCCTTGATGTGTTCGGAACAGCCCTGCCGGGAATGCCGGGGAATGACCCGGTGATACGTACCTATGAAAATATCAAGGTTCAGAAGGAATCCATCGAGAGCGAGGATGATGGCCTGCTTCTGCTTTCGGAGCTCAGTCTTGAACCGGAGGACAAGCCGGTAGGTGATACCGGCTTCAAAGCAGGCGATGATGACTCAAAGAAAACTGCCTCTGACGAGGAAGCCAGGGCGGGTGAGAAGAAGACCGGCAAGGTTGTGGAAACCCTCCTGCGGGTCATTCCGTACCGTGATGCGGTTGTTGATGTCCACATAGACGAAGATGCCCGGACTGTCAGCGTCGATCTTGAAAAAGAATACGGCCTGGGCAAGGATCTCAGTCTGGAAGTGGTGCAGAAGACCTTGGCTGAGTTCGGGATCGTGTACGGCATCGATGTGGCTGAGATCAGCAAGGCCCTTGGCATAGCCAGGGAACAAGGCAAGGTCAGCGGTCATGTGGTAGCCAGGGCCAAGGATCCCGTCCCTGCCGGCGGGTACCGCCTGCAATGGATCATCAGGGTTGCCAGCGGGGCAGCGGTGACTCTGAGATCCGATGGTTCCGCAGATTTCAAGAATCAGGACAGGGCCACCATCGTAGCCGAAGGCCAGCCTGTGCTGGAATTGCAGTCCATTGGTTCCGAAGGCCAGGATGGCACCGATGTGTACGGCAAGCCGATCAAGGCGCCAGTGGATCCGAGGGTTGTACAGCCTCCGACCTGGGACGAGACCATCCGCGAAGAAAAAAAAGAAAACGGCGACCGCATCCTGTACGCTGCCAGGAATGGTGAGTTGTCTTTTGAAAAAAACACACTCTCTGTAAGCCTTTCCCAGAAGATAAAGGGCGATGTCGGACCGGCAACAGGCAACATCCGTTTCCCGGGGTCCATTGTCATAGGTGGAACCGTGCTTTCGGGTTATACGGTGATCTCGGGCGGAGACATCCTCATCGGTGGTTCTGTTGAAGCGGCTCTGGTATCCGCAGATGGCCTGATCAAGATCGTTGAAGGCATAAAGGGTGCCAAACGCGGTACCGTAAGAGCCCGGAAGACCCTCGAAGCATCCTTTGCCGAACAGGCGATAGTGCTGGCGGTGGATGACATAGTCTTCAAAAGCTCTGCCCTGCTGTGCAATGTGAAGACCAACGGCAAGCTGGTCCTCCAGGGTGAGCGGGGGGCCCTCATCGGTGGACTGTGCAGGGTCCGCAAGGGTGCCGAGATACAGACCCTCGGATCCGAGAACGGAGCCAAGACCCAGATATCCTTCGGGCAGGATTACCTGATCATGGATGCCATAGAGGCTGAAGAGCGGGAGATCGAGAAGGTCAAGGCCATGATCCTGCAGGCGGACAGAAGCATGCGGCAGCTTGAATCCGAAGGCTCAAGCCTGGACAAGATCAGGCAGGACAAACTCAAGCTCATCAAACTCCTGGAGAAGAGGTCACTTCGCATTTTCGAAATGCGCGAGAAATTCGAGGAGCACTTCCCCGCAGAGATCCAGGTCCGTGGTACGGTCTACCCTGGTGTGATAATCGAGAGCCACAACCGCTACCATGAAGTGCGGCAGAAGAAACAGAAAGTGG
>JAVEXH010000034.1:0-12983 GCA_034004175.1 Spirochaetia bacterium | reverse complement strand
ACCTTCTGGACAACCAGATAGTCGGTGGCCGCCTTTACGTACGCCCCTTGGGCAAGCTGGCCTTCGGCGTTTCTGCAGTTGCCGATATCGGCCCGGCCTGGATGTTGAACCTGAGTGAAGATGACCCGGCTACTGTCGGACTCGATGATACGGATATTGCAGCCATCAATTATGGCGATATGATGTTCATCGGCACCGCTGTGGACCTTGACCTGCCCATCGTCACCAGTGGACTCCTCAGCGTGCGCATGTTCGCCGATGGTGCCGCCATGGTTCCGTATGTGCGCAATGAGTTCACCTACGAGTCCGAGATCGCTGAGTCTGGACTCCGCTACGATATGCTTCTGGGCGACGACGGGGAACTCCGCAACTGGGGTGCCGCCGCAGGCTTCATGGGTAATGTGCTGTTCATAGACTGGCGCCTGGAATACCGCTACTTCACCGGTGTCTTCAAGCCCGCCTTCTTCGATTCAGGCTACGAGCGCAAGCGCCCGGAACTGCTGGAAGAGTGGGCCGGCTACCTCAGCGGTGCGGATCCGATGGATCAATCACCATCGGTGATGGGAGTCTACGG
The DNA here is from genome assembly GCA_034004175.1 of Spirochaetia bacterium. GTDB lineage: Bacteria > Spirochaetota > Spirochaetia > Treponematales > UBA12059 > MIBM01. Next base: position 12,409 of record JAVEXH010000034.1, on the reverse strand, counting down.
GGAAGGTGGCGCATCCATTCTCCAGGACAAACTGGCCTTCAGCTTCGGCTACTTCTGGCCCTGGGCTGCTGACGCCAACACTTTGAGTGAGCAGATAGCCTCGGCCAACGACTACTTCAAGGCCGTACTGGAGATCAAACAAGGCTTGATTCCAGTCGTGGACATAGCCGGAGCCATAACCTACGAGCGCAAAAATTTCATCAACACCCTTACCGGTGAAGACTCTGCCACCCTGTTCGACGAGAATACCGTATTCTCCGGCGAGCTCATTGTACCGGTACCTGGTGCTCCCAACCTGAACCTGGCTCTGGTGGTTTCCACTGCCATGGCACGGAATGCTGCAGGCGACATCAATCTCATAGACGGCAAGCCGGAAATCATCCCGGTTGTCACCCTGGAGACCCGCCTGCGCTTCTGATTCTTCCAGACTCTGCAATCCAAGGGCTTCCCCTCCGGGGGAGGCCCTTTTCTGTGCCCGTGCCCAAGCTTTTATATCTTCTGATCCAAGCCGGAAACGTGACATGAGAGCCATCGCTGTTGTATCATGGTGCCATGAACCAGCCAGGAATCAGGATACTGCCACCCGAAACTGCCAAGCGGATTGCCGCAGGAGAGGTCATAGAACGACCGGCTTCGGCTCTCAGGGAGCTCCTTGACAATGCCATAGACGCAGGGGCAACAAGCATCTCGGTGGAACTTGAGGGTGGCGGCATTGAATACCTGCGCGTGGTGGACAACGGCTCGGGCATGGTCCAGAAAGATCTCCAGCTGTCCATAGCAGCCCATGCCACCTCCAAAATCCGCGAACTGGACGACCTGCTCAGGCTTTCTACCCTCGGTTTCCGTGGCGAAGCCCTCTCATCCATGGCTGCCGTAGCCGAGGTAGAGATCATCAGTGCCAGCAACGACGACCAGGCCTGGCGCCTGCTGTCCTCCCCCGGCAGGGAGCCCACCATGATGCCTTGGCATGGTTCCCGGGGAACCATCGTTACCCTGAAAGAACTATTTGCCTCCTTTCCGGCACGCCGGAAGTTCCTGAAGCGTGCTTCCGCAGAATCCACCTCCTGCCGCCAGGTTTTCATAGACAAGGCACTTCCCTTCCCGTCCATAGCCTTCAGACTCTCCTCCGGTGGCAAGACCACCCTGGCCCTCCAGCCTGCCGATCTGGCAGGGAGGGTCGTGCAGGCAGCAGCGCCGGACATCAATCCCGGGCTGTTCAGGGAGCTGTCTGCAAGCGGAGAGGGATGCAGGATAAAGCTGGTTGCCGGCTTGCCCGCGGTGTACCGGACCGACCGCAGGCACTTGCAGGTTTTCGTGAATGGCCGCCGGGTGCAGGAATATGGCATAAGCCAGGCTATGGAGTATGCCTACCGGGGAGCACTCCCCGGGGGCACCTGGCCTTTTGTCTATGCCTTTGTGGAAGTGGACCCTGACCTGGCTGATTTCAACATCCATCCAGCCAAGAAGGAAGTACGGCTGGCCAGGCTGGATGAAATCCGGGGGGCCATAATCCGGGCTCTCAAGGATTATCTGGGCATCTCTGCCCAGACGGCGTCAAATACCGTAGCCACCGCACGGAACCGCGACAGCCAGGGCAAGGAACTTTTCCCCACCTCACCCCGTCCCTACGACACAGCACCCCGCACAGACTGGTCTGGCGTGGCAGAGGCTGTAGCCATGGCTCGCAGCTATGGGGGCTACCAGACGGCTGCGGCTTTGCAGAAGCAATCAGGGGCAGGCACAAGCTATCCTGATCCACGGTATCAGCCAGACAGGCAGGATACGGGTCAATCCGGGGCAGCCAATCCTTCCGTCATGGAAGATCACAGGCCTATCCGTTACCTTGGCCAGGCCCTTGGTGTCTTTCTGGTTTACGAGGATGGAGATGAACTGGTCATGCTGGACCAGCATGCGGCCCATGAGCGGATTCTCTTCAATCAGTTGCAGGCAGGCATGGTGGCTTCTCAGGAACTGCTTGTACCGGTAGTCTACGAACCGGAATCCGAGGCTGATGACGAGTATCTCAGCAACAATGCCCAGGCCTTGTCCAAGGCTGGGTTCAGGTTGACCAGGGACGATGGCACCTGGCTTCTGGAAGCCTCACCGGCCATCCTGCCGGCTTCCAGGACCGGCGAATTGTTCAGCCTCATCCGGAGCAGGCCAGACCCGGCCGAACTTACCAGGGAGGCCATGGCTACCGTGGCCTGCCACGCAGCGGTCCGTGATGGAGAAGAGCTCGATAGCAACAGCGCAGTCGAACTTATCAGGCAGGCCATGGCTCTACCGGACCCCCACTGCCCGCATGGCAGGCCCATCTGGTTCAGGATGAGCCGCGACCAGGCCTACCGGGCAGTCCGGCGGATCATTTAGGAAGGGGCAAACCAGCCCGCAGGCGGGGCTCAACAGCCCCATTCCGTCTACAAGCCAGCCAGAATTGAATCAACCTCCGACCTTGAGTCGAAATCAGGTTTTTTGGCTATGAGATCGCTCAGGGTCTTTTTGGCATTCGCGGAATCGCCCAGGGATACATAGGTTTTTCCCAGCTCGAACATGGCATCCCAGGCTGCCGGATCCAGTTTCAGCAGTTCAAGATAGGCTTCCTTTGCCTTCTGAAGGCTCCCTGACTGCACGTATGCTCTGGCCAGGTTCAGGCGGATGGTAAGATCCCGGGGCGACAGTTTCAAGGCTTCTTCGTAGTGGAAGACACTCTTGTCATGCATACCCTTGGCTCCGTATGCGTTGGCCAGATTGTTGTTTGCAGCCAGGGATTTGGGATCTATGCGGTAGGCTTCATCCAGCACAGTCAAGGCGCGGTCCACAAATCCGGACTCAAGGTACATGCGTCCGAGATTGACCCTGGGGTCAACCATGTTCTTGTCCAGTTCTACAGCCCTGGCATACGCGGTGATCGCTGCATCCAGATCACCTACAACCTCGGCGGAAAGCCCCAGTTGGTAGTGGTAGATGGCTGTGGTGGATGAAAGCTCTACGGCCCTGCGTGCCGCCGCCATTGATTCCGCACCCTTGCCGAGCTCGTACTTAACCGTAGCAGCGTTGTAGAAGGTAACCGCATCCGGAGCTATGGTCAGAGCCCGGTCAAAAGACTTCTCGGCATCGACATATCGTCCATTAGCGGCATATACAGCTCCCAGGCCACGCAAGGCAGAAACACTGGAAGGATCGAATGACAGAGCTGAATTGTAGGCATTTACCGCTCCTGCAAGATCCTTTCTGGCGGATAGGATATGACCTATCTGCACATGAGCCAAGGTATAATCAGGTTGTATGGAAACAGCAGACCTGAAGGCCTGCAAGGCAGCACTGGCATTGCGCAAGGCCAGGAAGCTGCCTCCAAGGTTGTAATGGGCCGGTGCAAACCGGGGATTCAGTTTTATTGACGATTCGAAGGCCCGCTGGGCTTCCGGATATTTCCGGACCCTGAAATAGGCTCTGCCCAATTCATAGGCATACAGATAATTGGTCGGATCCAGTTTGACCGCTTCTTCCAGCTCGTCCTGCGCAAGGTCTGACAGATTCGAATCGTTGTAGATCTTGCTGAGCGTGTAGTGTGGTCTGGCATCCCCGGAATCGTTCCGGATAGCCTCCTGGGCGGATCGCTGCGCCTGTTTTATGGCATCTATACCATCAGGTGCCTTGGGATCGTTCTTGTAGGCATCGTAATAGCCCTCGGCAATCTCGGCCCAGGTCTGGGCAGCAAACTTCGGCTCTCCTGCAGGAAGGATGCCGGTGGCCTGCTCGAAATAACCCTTGGCAGGTCCGTACTCGTTTGCATCTACTGCCGCCTTGCCGGCGGCAACATAGGCATTTACGTCTTCCATCTTCTTGCGCAGTTCCGCGTTGGCCTGGGCCATGGCTTCATCCTGGGCCTTCTTGCGTGCTGCGGCTGCTTCGGCCTCCGCCTGGGCTCTGGCTTCTGCCTCCGCTTTTGCCCTGGCCTCCTCTTCGGCCCTGGCCCGCGCTTCTTCCTCGGCCTTCCTGGCCGCTGCCTCGGCTGCAGCCCTGGCAGCAGCTTCAGCGGCTATGGCCTCGGCCGACCGGCTCTGGGTAGCAGTTGAAGCTACCGTACTGGCTGTCCTTTCCAGGGATTTACCCAATTCGTCAAGGGTCTGGGTCAGGGCTTCGGTGCCGGCAGTCCCTGATTTGGCTGTAGCCTCCTGTTCGGCTTTTCCTGCAGCTTTCAGCCCAAGAGCCTTGTCGCGAAGGGCTCGGGCTTCGTCATCAGCCGCATCCTTGATTATGAGGCGATCAAGTATGTCCAGGGCACGGTCATAATCGCTGCGATCGATATACTCTCCTGCCAATAGCAGCATGTTGGTCCGCTCACGCGCACTGGCCTGGCCTGCAGAGCCTGCAACACCAAAACCTATCAGACCGGCAGCGAGTAATACCAGAGTAATACCAGCAATGATGATGATGGTTTTGGTACGCTTTTCCATATGTAGATCCTCCATGTCGCTATTTGTCTCCAGTAAAACATCCCATCTTCATTCTTCATTCTTCATTCTTCATTTTTCATTTTTCATTTTTCATTCTTCATTACTGATCAATCATCAAGGGCAAAATCATCATCATAGGACTGTACACCACCCGAGCCCGCGGAAAGATTGGTGGTGGACTCGGCAGTCTCCCTGAGGGACCTGGCTACTGCATCCAGGAGAGCCTGGCGGGCCTGCTCCTCGGCAAGTTTTCTGGCTGCAACTTCGGCCTGCCGGATTTCATCTTCACGCGCTTTCTGGCCTATCAAGTCGATGAGCCTGCGGATGTCGGCTGCCTGGCTGGATGAAGGGTCAAGGCTTAAATAAAGGGAATAATCTTCTACCGCGCCAGTATGGTTTCCCGCCTTCATCCTGGCGTTTGCACGGTTCAGGTATGCTGGTGCGTAGTCGGTCCGTGCCGCTATTGCCTGATCAAACGACTCAAGGGCAAAGGCGTTGCGCCCCTGACTGAAGAACGAGTTGGCAATATTGAACAGGAACAGATGGCGATACTGAACCGAAGCAACCAGACCCCGCCTGAAAGCCGCAATGGCATCATCCCATCGTTCCAGTTGCTGGTAGGCAACACCCAGGTACAGATGGATTTTTTCGTCTACCCCAGCTTCCTTGACAGCCATCTCCAGCACAGGCACCGCTTCCTGGGGCCGGTTTTCCATGAACAGCCTGATTCCCCGTTCGGCAAAGTCCGTGGACCAAGCCATGGACGGCACTGCGATGCAAAGTACCAGCAGAACCAGCGTCCTGGTAATATTCATCCGCGCTCCTTGTTCCCTGTACATGGCCATGTATGCGAAAACTGCATTCATACTCCTGGCATTATGGAATTTCATAGCCCCTTCGTGTAGTATATCTAAATAGCATACCACGGGCACAGGCTGTATCACAGAGCCCTGACTTGATCAACAAACGTAAACGAGCGCTGGAAGGCGGGTACATGTCAATTGTTGTCATTCTGATTATATTTTTCGGCATTGCTGTGGGCATTCTGAGCTATTTCCTCATCCGCATGATTGTAGTTCCAAAACGGATCTCCTCCGTAGCCGAACTCATCAAGCAAAACAGGATGAGTACCGCAGCCAAGGCTGTCAAGGCTATCCTTGCAAAAGATCCCAGGAGTCCGGCGGCCCATTACCTGATGGGCAAGATCTACCTTGCCGAGAACAAGCCGGAACTGGCCTTGATGGAATTCAAGACTGTGAACGCGATTGGCCAGTTTGACATGGACATTCCGGAAGTGGAGTTCAGGAAACAGATTGCAGGCCTGTTCGAGCGCTTCAACCAACTGGAAGAAGCACTGAAGGAATACATCCTGCTTGCCAAGACCAACCCGAACAATGCCGAGTATTATTACCATTGTTCCAGGATCTTCGATGAACGGGGCAAGGCCGATGTGGCGGTGAAATACGCCAGAAAGGCAATTGAACTGGATCCCAGGCATGGCAAGGCACACTTCATACTTGGCCTCATCCTGTACAAGACCAAACACCCGATCGAGGCCAAAACCGAGTTTGAGGCAGCCATAAAGCACGATCCATCCAACTACGATGTTTACTATTATCTCGGCAAACTGCTCAAGGAAAGCAACGACTACACCGGAGCCCTGTTATCCTTCGAACGTGCCCAGAAGAGCCCGAATTTCAAGATCAAAGCGTTGGTTGAGCGTGGTGGAACCTATATGAGCCAAGGTTCATATGAAAATGCCACCATAGAACTTGAACGGGCCATCAAGCTATGCAAAGACGAGGGTTCAACCGAAGCCCTGTACGGACGCTATTTTCTTGCTGCCTGTTATGAGAAGATGAAAAATCTCGACAAGGCCATCGAAAACTGGGAGAAAATTTACACAAAAAAGCCCCAGTTCAAGGACGTATCAGAAAAATTAACCCAGTACCAGGAATACCGGACAGACGATTACATGAAGGATTTCCTGACCTGCGGCAAGGAAGATTTCTCGAACCTCTGCAAACAGGTAACTGTCAATGCCCTGAATCTGGCCATCAGGGACACCATGGAAACAGCCAATGGGGTAGATTTCATAACTGTCGAGAATGAAACCGAAAAATGGCTTGCAACCAAGAAAATGCCCAAACTTCTGCGTTTCCTGCGGGTATCCGATGCTCTGGATGAATCTGCCGTACGCTCTTTGCTTGAGAATATGAAAAAGCTGTCCATCATCCGGGGGATCATTGTTACCAGTGCTACCTTCACCCGCACCGCAGTGGAATTCGCGGAAAACCGCTCGGTTGAGCTCTATCACAAGGAACAGTTGCAGGAGTTCCTCAAAAAGGCGCATGAAACTCCGCAATGAAAATACTGTGCATTTCAGACAAAGTAGATCCCTTGATCTATTCCAATGGGGTAAAGGAACGTTTTGCTGATATTGACCTGGTACTGAGTGCCGGGGATCTCCCAATGGAGTACCTTTCTTTCATAGTCTCCATCCTGAACCGACCCTTGCTCTTTGTTTTCGGCAACCACAACCTCACCGACCTGCCGTATTACCGGCCTAGTTCAGCCTCCCACCCATACCCGATCCATAGCTACGAGAGGGACTCCGGTGCAAGCTACGTCGGCTTCAAATTGAAGAAGGAATCCGGCCTGCTGATATTGGGACTCGGAGGATCAATCCTTTACAACAACGGTGGCAACCAGTTCAGCCAGCAACAAATGTGGTTAAGAGTACTAGCCAAGATTCCGGTGCTCTTTTTCAACAAGCTCAGATATGGCAGATACGTGGACATAGTACTGACCCATGCCCCACCCAAGGGCATCCATGACAGGGATGATCCCTGCCATCGCGGCTTCGAGGCCTTCCTCTGGCTTATGCGGTACTTCAAGCCACAATTCCTGATCCATGGGCATATACATCTCTATGACAACCGTGAAGAACGCAGGACACAGTATTGCGATACCCTGGTAATAAATGCCTTCGGCTACCAGGTCCTGGATATCGGAGCAAACCATGAACGAACACTATAATTCCATGGCTGACATGGATTTTTCAAAGGCGCGCCTGAAGGCCATATTCAACAGTATTGGAAATTTCCTGTCTCCCGGCAAACAGCAGTTGCTTGCCCTTGATGAAGTAAAAAGCATCCTGAAGATTCATGGTGAGGAATACAGGGGGGTTATACCGGTGCCCCTGGACATGATAATTGGCTCCGAAGGCCGGTACAGGGATTTTGCCCGAGGCTTTTTACCCAAGCATGATTACTTGCGGGAACGCTGGGTAAGGGTCGATTCTGCCCATTACGAGGATATAATACTGCCTCCCATCAGACTCTATGAGCTTGGTGGCGCGTATTTCGTCCGTGATGGCAACCACCGGGTCTCGGTAGCCAAGTTGCAGGGAGCCATCGAGATAGATGCAGAAGTGGTATCCCTGGGATCCAATGTCCGTATCCAGAAAGGGATGGGCATAGAGGAACTCAAGGAGGCACTGATAGCATACGAAAAAAAGGAATTCTACGCCCAGACCTTGTTTGGCCAGATTACTGACGACTCGGCTCTGGATTTTACAAGCCCGGGAGCTTATGACCAGATTGTAGAACACATACTGGTTCATAAATATTACCTGAACGAGCACACCGATCAGGAAATTGACTTTGTCATGGCAACCGATTCCTGGTACCGTGAAGTCTACACACCAATCGCAGAGACCATCCGCTCTGAACACCTTGATGCCCGGTTTCCGGGCCGTACCGTCAGCGACCTTTATCTGTACATAGTCAAACACTGGGATAGTCTGAAAAGAAATTACGGAGTCCATCTGAGCCCCTCGGAAGCAGCACGGGACTTTACCACCAGATATGGCTCCAGCATGTTGGGTAAAATCAGGTCTTTTTTCAAATTTTTCCTTAAAATGAAGTAACCCGGTATGAACCTGTTTGTTCAATCAATGACGGCTTCTGTGGAAGGCCGGAACATGATTGAACCACATGGTTCCGGTGCACGTTTCCGTTCCTCCTTTCCGTGGTGCGACCCCGGGACCGTGTTACGGTTCCGGGGTACTTTACAGGGTCAGGCCAACAACCTGGACAGCAAACTGAAAACCTGTACTCCGGGATGCTCCACATGATACATCCACTAAGCCCAACGCTGATTGACAACGGGAAGGTTTTCGCGGTATTTTCTGCTTAGTATGCAACCGGTGCTGGATTTTTCCGGGGCCGTGTCTCGTATATACCACCAATAAGCGTCCGTAACGACGCGAGGATCCCGGCGCAGTAATCCAGAATGACAGCGGGAACCAAGGAGTCTTAGAATGGGATCGATAAGCAAGAACTCTCGTACATCCAGTACGACCCACCGTTTCTACTGCCCTTGCGGCGGTGAAGTTTCGATGAAGACCCTCTTTGAGGATGGCAAAGTCAAGAACATCGCAGAATGCGCAAAATGCAAGCGCGTCGAGCGTCGACCAAGCGACTTCAACTGATAACCAGCTACAGTCGGCAGGAACCTCCGGAATGTTTCCGGAGGTTTTTTCATGCCTTGTCAATCCCAGAGTACTGCAGGACCAGACACGGATCCAGGGCAGGAACCAGGCAGTCCAAGCCATCCTTGACAAGCGCTTGCGCATCTGATAATTTCTTTTACCTACGTTAATTCCAGCAGAAGACAATGCTACTGTTCATACAGACCCAATGGAGGATATTTTGGCTACCAAGATTACATCTGCCGAGAAACGGCACAAGCAGGACGAGAAACGCCGCATCAGCAACAAGAGGGTAAAAAGCTCTGTCCGGACTGCGGCCAAAAAAGTCGTAACCGCCGCGCATTCCAAAGACAAGGCTGCTGCCGAGAGTACCTTGAAAGACATGATCAAGCAGATAGACACCGCTGCACGCAAGGGTATCATAAAGAAGAACACTGCCGCACGCAAAAAATCCAGGATGCAGCGGCTCGTTAACCTTCTCGACGCCTGAACAGGAGCACCGAGGTTTCGATCATCGGGATCGCCAACGCCGTCTGACTTCCAGCCATACGGCGCGGCAAGCAACCGATAGCGACCCGATCCGCCAGGAGTTGCGCATGTCAAGAAAAGTCACGAAAGCTGAGCTTATAGACGCGCTGTACGAGCGTACAACGGTTAGCAGAAAAGAAATCCACTCGTTGATCGATGGTCTTTTTGACGAAATCAAGAAGGCCATTCTTTCAGAGAAGGCAGTGGAACTTAGGGGATTCGGGACTTTCGAAGTCCGCATGCGCAAAGGCAGGAAGCGTGCACGGAATCCGAAGACGGGCGAACCTGTCTCCGTTTCCGATCATGGCGTCGCCGTCTTCCGCCCGGGCAGGGAACTCAAGCAGGAAGCCTGGAAGATTGATGCTGATTCCGGAGATCTCTCGAATGATCAGCCTGAATAAGCTTTCCGGGTTCTGAAGTCCAGAAAAGCAGCCCGTTTTTTCACTGATTCACTGTGAAGCCCTTCATTTTTTTTCTGAAACACTCCCGTTCTATCCAGACAACGTGTCCAAGCTGCTGAACTACAGCCCCAGACTCAGGCGTGAAACCATCTTCCGGATTGACAAGATCAGCATGGCATAGGAAAATATGGCATCCGGCCTGGCCGCGAAGCCATCATGCATCTACAATGCATCGGTCTACGTGTCTCGACCCCCAGCACCGAACGGAGTTCACCATGGACACCAAAAAACGCATACTCATAGTTGACGACGAGCAGATCAACCTTGAATTTTTCGATGTCATGCTTTCAAAGCTTGGTTTTGGCGTGTTCCTGTCAGAAAATGGCCTTGAAGCCCTTGAGATGGTACGTCGGATCAAGCCAGATCTCATCATCCTGGACAACATCATGCCAAAGCTGACAGGATGGGAAGTAACCAAGATCCTGAAAACAGATCCTGAGTACGCCGAATACGCCGAGATTCCGATCATCATGTTTTCCGCCCTGGACGATGTGAAGGACAAGGTTGAAGGCTTGGAACTGGGTGCAGACGATTACATCACCAAGCCCTTCAACTTTGCTGAAGTCCTTGCCAGGATACGGGCTGTACTCAGAGCCCACGATCTGATCAAACAGATAGAGATACGGGAAGAACATGCCCACATCGGCACCTTGGCGCTGGAGGAGATAGTACAGGCCATCGCGCGAACCCGGTCCAGCTTCGAAGCCATCCTGAATTCTGCAGACAGCCGGACCACCGTGGAACAGCTAGGCAAGGAAGCGCTTGGGAAGCTTGACGGTCTGGAACAACGGATAGAATCCTTGAAATCGGAAGCTGAGTCCATCCGAAAACGGGCAACCGATCTGGACGCCATCAGAAAGAGGGCCAGGGCAGGAACACATTGACGCTACGCCTCATTGAACCGGGGCGCTGTATTTCCCGGAAAGTCCATCTGGACCAGGCTGGAAGGAGCCGTCATGATCAGTGAAGAAAAAAAGCGGGTACTGGAACTTTTTGCTGAAGGCCGGAAACTGTACAAGCTGATGCGCTTCCAGGAAGCGGCTGATAAATTTGCAGCCGCTGTAACCGTAGACCCATCCGATGGACCTTCAAAGGTGTATCTTGAACGCTGTCAGCATCTGGTGGCAGACCCTCCTGAAGAAGACTGGGACGGCGTATTTGTAATGAAACACAAATAGCGGATTGTAGACACTGACATAAGCGATTGTATCATCCTTAGAAACATGCAAGGTGGCAGAATGGCCAAGGCATCCATCGCCCGAAACGGCGCCGAAATTACAACTGTACTGGGGACAGGAACCATGCTTTCCGGAACCTTGCGCTTTGAAACAAGCCTCATGATCAGAGGCCGGTTCGAAGGGGACATCGAGGCAAAAGGCAATCTATACATTGATGAAGGAGCTCAGGTTTCTGCCGGCAAGGTAAAAGCATTGAGCATAGTCGTAGCCGGTGCAGTCCGCGGAGACCTGGAAGCTGTGGACAAGGTTGAGTTGCGTTCAGCAGCCCAGGTTCATGGCAATGTACGTAGTGCCAAATTGCGGATAGCCGATGGCGTATTGTTTGAAGGTCGTTGCGAGATGGTCAAAAACAGTGCAGCCTTTGATCCTTTCGCTGCGAAGGTCGAGGGCCAGGTTTGAATCTGGAAGATACAGCCCAGGCATTGCTCAGACTTCTTGAATGCTGCAACTGTACTGTATCGTGCGCAGAATCCTGTACCGGAGGCCTTGTATCGGCGGCCATAACTTCTATACCTGGAGCATCAGCGGTATTCCGGGGTGGGGTGGTTGCATACGCAAACGAGGTAAAACAAAGCCTGCTGGGCGTGGAGCCAGACATCCTGCATGAATACGGAGCTGTCTCAAAGGAGTGTGCCGGAGCCATGGCCAAAGGGGCAAAGCTGTGCTTTGGAACCGATTACGCCGTCTCGATAACCGGCATAGCAGGCCCTGACGGTGGCTCTGCAGACAAACCGGTAGGTACTGTCTGGTTCGGCCTGGCCTGCAGAGGGGAAATATCCACTTTCAGGGTAAACTTCAGCGGAAACAGGACAGATATCAGGCTGGAAGCGGCAAAAAAAGCACTGGAACTGATTTCGGCTCTGGTCAAGGCCAGTTTTGAACTTGACAACCCCACGGATGGGGGAGTATCGTTCAGTCAAGAATAACGCACGTTATAGCGAATCAACCCGTATGGCTTTCAAGCCCGGGGTCGCTGCTCCTTCCGGTAACGGACAAACAAGCACAGTGTACGACACGGAACCCGTTTTTACAGGTTCGGTCGATTTCCAGGCGCCGGATCGCATCGATACTACCGAAGCGTCCATCCTGCCGGCTGCCCATATCAATCAATGGAGAACGAGATGGCACCCATCCGTACTAAGATGGCAGACAACCCCCACAGCACTGATGAAGGTGCACCACAGGGAGAGTTGGAGCTCGAAACACACATGGATCCAGATGAAAACCAGG
>JAVEXH010000461.1:0-2840 GCA_034004175.1 Spirochaetia bacterium | reverse complement strand
GATCGAGTCCTTTGCCATACTCAAGTGCCGATCCGGCCTTGGCCATGAGTATGTGCATGGGATCCACCATCCAGGTCAATCCTGGCTAGCACTTCAGCTACCCGTACCAGTGCATCGTCGATAGTGGCGCAGATGTTTTCCTGGCCGATCCGGTCTGAAAACCCTATCGCGTCCAGGGCCTTCCGCGGCTGCTCACCCACACCGGACAAGACAAGATGGGTGCCCATCTTGGCAAAACGTTTCCTGAAGTTCTCAAGGGCATTCATGGCGGTGGCATCGATGGCCGGAACCCTTCTCATCCGTAGTATGAATGCCCGGGGTGGGGATTCTATGCGGGCCAGCACATCCTGGAACAGATCGGCGGTTCCGAAGAAGAAGGGACCATCAATCTCGTAGATCTCGACTCCCTGGGGAATGGCAATGCCTGGCTCGGATACACGGACACCGATATCTGCATCCATGAAATCCAGGACAGGGCTTACAGTAGAAGTCTGGGTAACCCTTCGCATGAACAGCAGCATGGCCAGGATTATTCCGAACTGCACCGCTACGCTCAGATCGATGAGGATGGTAAGGCTGAAAGTCACCATCAGGACCAGAACATCACTCCCAGGGGCAAGACGCATGGACCAGAAACGCTCAAGGTCGCTCATATCCCAGGCAACCACCAACAGCACCCCCGCCAGGGTAGCCAGGGGGATTGCTGAAGCAGCGGCGCCAAACAGCATGGTAAAGGCCAGCAGGACCAGGGCATGAACCATGGCCGAGAGGGGGGAACGTGCACCGTTCTTGATGTTGGCCGCCGTACGGGCTATGGCACCGGTGGCAGGTATGCCACCGGCAAGGGATGAGAGGATGTTGCCAAGGCCCTGGGCAGCAAGTTCTCCATTTGCGGAGTGCTTGTCGCCGGTCATGCCATCAGCCACAACAGCAGAGAGCAGGGATTCTATGGCTCCCAGCAAAGCTATGGTTATGGCTGAAGGGAAAACAGCCTGGATGGTGGTCAGGCTCAGATCCGGCAAGGCAAGACTCGGCAAGCCCCGTGGAATGGCACCGAAGCGTGAACCTATGGTTTCTACCGGCAAGTCCAGCATGAAGGCGGCGAGGGCAGTCAAGGCTACGGCTACTATCGATGCCGGAAGCCGTGGGACGAATCGTCGAATTGACAATATTACAAGGATAGTGCCCAGACCCAGAACAAAGGCGGCCGGGTTGAAACTACCCAATCCACCAACTACTGCCGCTAGTCGCGGAAAGAACTCGGCAGGATAATCCGGGATGGACAGGCCCATAAGATCCTTGAACTGCCCACCAGCTATTATCACACCTATACCGGTGGTAAACCCGGTTATGACAGGATAGGGAATGAATTTGATCAGTTTGCCTAGCCCTGAGATGCCCAGGAGAACCAGCAAGACCCCGGCAATCAAAGTCGTTGTAAACAATCCATCCATGCCATGGGCGCTTATGACCCCGGCAATGACCACGACAAAGGCTCCTGTGGGACCTGAGACCTGGTAACGGCTCCCGCCGAGTGCGGCAATCACAAAGCCGGCGATGATGGCGGTCCAGAGCCCCTGGGCGGGTGTGGCACCGGCGCCGATGGCAAAGGCCACTGCAAGGGGCAGTGCTATCACTCCTACAGTAAGCCCGGCAATGATGTCCTTGGAGAGCATGCTGCTCGTGTACCCAGTAGTGAACACCCGATAGCTTTCGGGTATCAGGTCAGCCCAGGAGATGAAAGAATTCTTGTTACCCATGGGAGCTACTCTATACCAGCCAGCACCAATAGTACAAGGGAAGGCATCCCTGTGGTGCCTCCCGGACACCAAGGAACATGTGACTTACCGGGATTCCGGCGACACACCAGGAATGAAGAATACATAATCACGGAATGCCTCATCCTGGTTTTTATCCCCGTATGGATGGGCTTCATTGGCATTGGAGTGGCAGGTAAAACAGAAATCTCCTGTGATCACTGTTTCCTTGCCCATCGCCAGGTCTTTTGTCACCCAGATCCAGCCGCCCCTGGCATCAGGGTTATCCGAGGCCTTGACCATAGCCGTTACCATCATGGGGGTGGCTCCCGCTTCAGGGGAGGCACCTTCATATATGGCCTTGGCAATCACGGTACCGTCGGGGAAGACCACACGCTCGGATTGTCCTTCCATTGTCCTTGAGAAGCCGAAGCCTGTGCCGTTCATGTAGATGATCCTGAAATTATCTTCATGACCGGGTATGGGGTAATCAAGGCGCAAATCGGTAGTACGCCCCCAGGTTTCATAATCATCAGGGATCAGAGCCTGGGGTTCAGCGTGGGGGGAACAGGAGGACAGGGGTACAAGGCAGAGGATTGCGACGAAAATGGACACCATGATAGTTCCAGCCCTGCCATGGCCACCTGCACTGGAATACGTACGATCATGCCGTGCCATCGTCAGCCCCCATCATTGTCCCGGGTATGCCAGCAAGAAGATATACACGCTGGGCTTCAATCTTGCCCTTCAAATTAGCCTTGTACGGTCCGACAAAGGTAAATCCATCCGAAGCAATGGTGCCGGAGCGTGCACTGACTCTGTCCTCAGCCCTGGCTGCTCCTGCCTCGGAACTTGCCTTGAGGACAACGGTTCCGGAATCCGAGATACGCCCGAAGGTGCAGTCGCAGACCAGACTCTGTCCACGCTTGGCCATTCCGCATAGCCTGGCGGCTATGTTCACCGGATCGCCGATCACCGTAAAATCTGCCCTCTGGCTGGAACCCACCATGCCATGGATGACCATGCCCGTTGCCACGCCGATTCCTACCGCCAGGCCGTCAAAATCGGCTGACCTGACAAGAG
>JAVEXH010000460.1:0-2843 GCA_034004175.1 Spirochaetia bacterium | reverse complement strand
CCCAGGCGGCGGGAGCCAGCCTGCTCAGGTTGGCAGAGATGTCCAAGCTCGGACGCTACGGAAACAAGCCCCTGGGTGAGCTGGATGCCTTTGTCAGCGTGTTCACCTCCTTTGCCCTGCGCAAGGCCGGCTGTTACGGCGAAGCCGACCAGGACGCCCTGCAGCTGGTGGCTTTGTCCACCATAGCCGACCTCATGCCCCTGCGGGACGAGAACCGCATACTGGTGCGGCAGGGCCTGGCAGCCATAAACCGCAAGGCGCGCAGGGGTGTTGCCGAACTGGTGGCCAGGCAGAACCTGCTGGGCAAGAAACTGGGAGCGGTGGACGCAGCCTGGCAGCTGACCCCGGTGATAAACGCCGCCGGCCGCATGGGCAAGCCTGAAACCGCGGTAAAGCTCTTCCTTACCGACGACCCTGTGGAGCGTGGTGCCTGGGCGGACAGGCTGATGGAACTGAACCAGGAGCGGCGTCAGCTTGGAGCGGAGAGCTGGGATGTGGTCTATCCTCTGGCCCATGAGTCGGCCCAGGAACGCAGCGGTACCTTTGTGATCGTAGGCAGTGCGGACATAAACCGGGGCATCACCGGGATAGTAGCCAACCGCCTGGCCGACACCTTCAAGGTGCCTGCGGTGGTGGCCTGCTTCATGCCTGATGGCACCGCGGTGGCTTCGGTGCGCAGTGCCAGGGGGTTCAACGTAAAGGACCTTCTGTCCCACTGTGCCGAGCTGTTCATCGATTACGGCGGCCATGATGCCGCCGCGGGCTTCTCCATGCCCCAGGAAAACTGGCCTGTCTTCGAGAAGAAGGCTACGGCCTTCATGGCCAAGGTGCTTCTGGGTGACGGCGAAGAGACATTGGATATAGACGCCGAGCTGCCCCATGAGTACCTTAAACCTGAACTGTCAGATCTGGTGGAGCGTTTCGAGCCCTACGGCGAAGGAAACCCGCCCCTGATCTTCATGGCCAAAGGCGTGCCCATAGCTCAGGCCGACATAGTGGGCAAGCAGGAGAAGAGTCACCTGAAGCTGGTGCTGGACTTCGGCAAGCACAAGTGGCCTGCCCTCTGGTGGAATGCCGCCGAGAAGTTCGGCCGTGAGTTCGGCGCATCCGACAAGCTGGATGTGGCCTTCAAGCTGACCCGCAACTACTGGAACGGCATGGAGACTCCCCAACTGGTGATAGTGGATGCCAGGCGGGCGGAATGACAAGCCAAGCGGGCGGAATAAAGGAGAACTGATATGACCCTTGCACTGGATACCATCAGGGACAGGACACTTACCTACCAGCAGAAGGTTGCTGCCTTGGCACGCCTGGCTGAATCTACGGTATCACCCTTGCCGGTGAGCGATGCCATACAGGGCTACCGCGATCTCGGGGTCATCTGTGACTTGTACGAAGGAGCGGCACCGTACCGGCCCCGGTATGTGGTACCCAACTACGAACGCTTCATGCAGACCGGCTCGGCCTTCCTGGGCATAGAGCCCCCCAAAGACATCTGGGAAGCCACCGCAGCCCTGCTGATGCTGTACCGTCATGTGCCCAGCATAACCACCTTTCCGGTGTACATCGGAGACCTGGACAGCCTGCTTGAACCCTTCGTCAGGGATGAGACCGAGGCCAGGAAGGCCATAGGCCTCTTCCTGATGCAGATCGACCGCACCCTGAACGATTCCTTCTGCCATGCGGATATCGGTCCCGCAGCTACCACTGCCGGCCGTCTGATACTGGAACTGAGCCGGGAGCAGAAGAATGCCGTTCCCAACCTGAGTCTGAAGTATGACCCGGAGCTCACTCCCGACGATTTTGCGATTCTGGCTGTGTCTACAGCCCTTGAGGTAGCCAAGCCCAGCTTTGCCGCCCATCGCACCTTCCGGGCAGACTTTGCCGCTATGGGTTTTGACGGCTATGCCATAGCCAGTTGCTACAACGGCCTGCCCAAGGGGGGTGGCTCAGGCACACTGGTACGCCTGAACCTTGCCCGCCTTGCACCCCTGGCCAAGGACCGGCAGGATTTCATGAACCGTCTGCTGCCCGAGGTTCTTGGCCTTCAGCTGGCCTACATAGATGCCAGGGTCCGCTTCCTGGTGGAGGAATCCGGCTTTTTCGAGTCTTCCTTCCTGGTGAAGGAGGGCCTGGTTGCCTTGGACAATTTCACTGCCATGGTGGGACTTGTGGGTCTGGCCGAATGCGTGAATCATCTGCTTGCAGGTAGTGGTGTGGGGCGCTTCGGCAAGGACGACCAGGCCGACGCCTTCGGCCTTGAAATCATACAGAAGATGGACGCCATCGTAGCCAGCCACACAAGCCCGGTTCTCAAGGCCAACGGCGGGCACTACCTGATGCATGCCCAGGTTGGCATAGACTCGGACAGAGGCATAAGCCCGGGCTGCCGCATACCCATAGGCGATGAGCCAGCCTTGCCCGAGCATATTGTGAGGTCCGCACCGTACCACAAGTACTTCCCCAGCGGCATCGGTGATGTCTTTGCCTTCGAGCCAACGGCCAAGGCCAATCCTTTGTATCTGCTGGACATAATAAAAGGCGCCCTCGCCGGAGGCCTGCGCTATTTCAGTGCTTATGCCTCGGATGCCGATGTGGTACGGATCACCGGTTATCTGGTCAAGCGTTCCGAAATCGAGCGTATGGCCAGAGGCGAGGCCTCCCTGCAGGATACGACGGTGCTTGGCCGCAACGCGGTGAACAATCTGGGGGTTCTGGAGCGGCGGATCAGGACATGAAGCCAGACGGATCTGCGGCAACTCTGGTTGCTTCCTCTCTACAGCCTCTGGAACAAGTCCGGGGAAGGGTAGCGCGCATCCTGCCCTTCAGTGCTGTAGACGGTC
>JAVEXH010000033.1:0-13052 GCA_034004175.1 Spirochaetia bacterium | reverse complement strand
GACGCAGACGCGGTCGCCGAGCTGGACGAGGCCGAGGAACTCGAGGAAGCCGAGGAAGAGGCCGAGCTCGAGGAGGCCGAAGCGGTCGCCGAGCTGGAGGAAGCCGAGCAACCCGAGGAGGCCGAGGAAGTGGCCGAGCTCGAGGAGGCAGAAGCGGTCGCCGAGCTTGAGGAGGCCGAGGAACTCGAGGAGGCCGAGGAAGTGGCCGAGCTCGAGGAGGCAGAAGCGGTCGCCGAGCTTGAGGAAGCCGAGGAAGCCGGAGAACTCGAGGAGCTTGAGGAGCTTGAGGAGCTTGAGGAGCTTGAGGAGCTGGAAGGTGCAGAGGAGCTGGTGGAGCCTCTTGCGGCCAGGCAAATCGAGGATTCTGAAGCTCTCCGCGGAATTCTGGGCGATGATCAGGGTAGTTGGGGCAGCCTGTCTGCCGAGGCCCTGGCTTTGGCCTCGGAAGATGAGGATGATCTGCCACTCATCCCTGAGGCGCTCGGGCTGGAATTGGTAGAAGAAACGAATCTGGCGGATATCATTGGTTATCTATCTGCACAGCCGAATGATGTAAAAGAGGGGGCTGAGGAAGTTTCGACAATCGGACTGGTGAAGGGTTCCCTGGCGTCTTTGAACGTGACAGAGGTAACAGATTCCATCGAACCGGAACCGGATGAAACTGAAGATGTTGAAGCCGATACTCTTTCCAATCTGGTTCTTTCATCACCTCTTGATAGTAGTGACGAAGAACTGGAGTACCTGATAGCAGTAGATGATGATATTGAAAGTTATGGTCCTTCCAGTTCCATGTTACGGGAGGTGGATGCTGGTAACGAGGACGATGTTGCTGCTGCACTCGAAGATCTCGAGTTTGAAATCTTCCTCAGTTCCCTGGACCTGAGCGGCCTTGATGGATACAACGATGAGGAAGGTTTCCTGGAGCTTGACGAGATCGCGGCCTATTTCTCCGATGAAACCGACATAACTGTTCCTGAGTACACCGAAGAATTACCATCCGAGGGTGTTTCCATGCTTTCCGACGACGACCGTGAACGTCTGGAAGATCTTCAGGTAGTTATTGATGATGGTGAGGAACCAGTGGAAATCATCGACCTGGAAGCAGAAGCCAGTACATTCAGGCGTTATCATCCGCTTCAGAGGCCCGACTTCCGTTGGATGGGAGGTCTTGATACTCTGGAATCCGTAGGTGATTCGGATCCTGTCGAACTACAACCCCTTGCATTGCCGGGAGATAATGAAGACCTGGTTGATTCGGAGGCAGTTGTTCCAGATGAAGATGAAGGATCATCGGCGATAGTGCTTGTCGATGGGGTGTTTACCTTGAACCGCCAAGGTCTGGTTCCTGCCGGCAGGTATGATCCCGAGCTGAAAATCCTCGCTGATGCAGTTCTCAAGGGCAATGGAGACGATGACCTCAACCTTGACAGTTGAAGCCTTGCAACCGTACCTTGTTGAATATGTCTGAACCACAGTATCTATTCATCCTTGGTGGCGAAAAACCCCTCATGCTGCATCCTTTTGAGTCCGGTTCCGGGCTTTTCGAGACCCCAGGTCCGATTATGCTCTCTGGTCGTTACGGCACGGGTGAAATGCCCAAGGATACCGTGACTATCAGGGCTAATCTGTACAAGGCCATGGAACAGGGTTCAAGGCGTCATTTCCTGGATAAGGGTTACTATACGAGATTGTTTCTGACTGTTTTTTCCTTCCTCGGCATATACCTTTTCTTCTCCCTTGTGATCCGTGATCCGGTGCCAATGATAGATGAATTGCTGCTTGGTGGTCTGGCAGCTGCGGCTGTTTTCTTTGCCAGCGAGCGGAAGGCCCTGTCTTCTCCGAAGCATATAGAATCGATGTTATCACTGCGCAGATCCATAGATGCTTCCATGTTCATAGAGAGCCGGGTGGTGGATCTGGTGGAATCCTGGAGAGATGAGGCCCTTGAACTTGGTCCCGCTTCGTTTTATCGTGAGGATGCAACTGATCCGGAGCTGTCCCCGGATGAACGTGCCGAAGCGGAGGCGCTTTGCACCATGTTTGCCAATCGTTGGCGTTCAAGGCCCATAGTAGCCGAATTGTACGATGCTTCGCACAAGGGTACTCCTCCAGGCAAAATTCTGGACAAGATGTTCAAAACGATGGGACCCGACGAGGCCGCGCTGGCTATAGCGTACCTGCGTCTCCTGGCATGCATTGTGACGGTAGCTCAGTGAAGCAGCGGAACTTTCCCCGGTCTTCGGCACTCTTCAGCTGGTTGCGTAGTGGTTTAACCGGTATTCTGGGGCTTCTGTTCCTGATTGTGCTTTCTGTGGTGCTTGTCTGGCCCTTGTGGTATCTGGCCACCAGTCATACCTACCTTTATTCCATGGCCCTTCTTGTTGCTGCAGGTGGGTTTTTCGGGTTCATGGTTTTTGCAAGGATGCGCAAGGTTTTCAGAAATGCCGGCTGGAAGGATATGAGCCACGCCAGGTCTGTACTACCGCATCCTGAGCCAGGGGAGCCTGCGGAGTGACGATGGCGAAGCCTGCAACCAGGAGCTTTGCGGCTGTTATCTGCTTTGTTGCCGTGCTGTCCGTCTACTCCCAGGACTCAGCATATCCCCGTATAAAGCGTCTTGCACCGGCAGATATTGTATTCAGGCAGATCCAGGATGCGGTAGCCCAGGGATACAAGGCCCTCCATGAGGATAGCCAAGCGCCGGACCTGTTTCTGGGTGAATGGATGGCAAGCAGCTCTGATGATCTGTTTTCACTTGCTGCAAGGTTGTCCATTCCCTATGAGACTCTGGCAACCCTCAACGGTCTTGGCAATCCCCGGGCCTTCAATGACGGCGAGCGGGTGCTCATACCATCCATGGCTGGAATTTTCGTAGCAGAGAAAGCCAGGAATGACCTTGATCTGCTTCTTGCTGCCCGTCTGGATACCGAAGAAGTGAACCCGGTCCTCGTAGCCATCGATGGGGAGCAGCGGCTGCGTTTTTACCCTGGTTCCAGGATGCAGGGGGTAGAACGGTCTTTTTTCCTCAATGTCGGTTTCAGGATCCCCTTGCCCACTGGTGTACTTACCAGTTCGTATGGTATGCGGCACAGCCCGATCGATGGGGTGCACAGGATGCACAACGGCATTGATCTGGCTGCCCCGGAGGGAACCTCGGTATTTGCTGCCCGAGGTGGTCAGGTGGTGGCTTCCGGGGAAGACGAGGTTCTCGGAAAGTATGTGATCATAGAGCATGAGGGTGTCTGGCGCACGATCTATGGGCACCTGTCGTCCATTTCTGTCATGTTGAACCAAAAGGTTCTATCAGGTACAATTATAGGCAAGGTTGGCTCAACCGGTCTATCGACTGGACCTCACCTGCATTTCGAGATGCAGATGGGTGGGGCCACCCGGGATCCGTCAAACTACCTTCATGGATTGTCCCAATGAGAAATGTGTCGATGCCAACGGCTGCTGCCATGATCATGCTCCTCGGGTTCCTTGCGGTTATGCCGTTGGATGCCGAAGGTATCCGCACCCATGTTGCCGGCACGGTGGTCATGGATCCGTCAAGACCAGAAGGAGAGACCGTCGGGCTGCGCTTCAATGAGGCAGTAGGTGTCCTTCTCCCGATGGATACCCTGTTCGTGCAGGGTGTTGAGTTCGAGTTGCGGTTGCCCAAGGCTGTTCAGGGTTCAGAGTCCAGTATAGCCTGGACAGTCTTCTCTTCTGTGGATCCTGCTCCTGCTGGCGAGCAGCTCGATTTCGATGGTTCCCGGGTCATTTCACAACCCCTCCCTACGAGGGTTTCCATGGTCATCCAGATTCCAGTGATCGAGCGGCATGAACTCAGAAGTGGTCCCTTTGTGACGGTGATCCCGAAACTGATGAAGGCAAGCGATTTTCCACTCATGTTCAAACTGGCCCCGATAGGCAAGGGCTTCGGTCCTTCCATGGAATCGGCAGAGTTCCGCCTGACTGTCCGGCCGGTGCTGACTGATGAGGGTGGCATTGTCGTATCCTGTGCGTTCCCTGAAGGTGCAGATCCAGTACCCTACTCCGTATACATTGATGACAGACGTGTTGAAGACCTTGCCAGGCCGATAGTTACCCGCAAGGGTGCCAGAGTACTCCGCGTCAGCGCAGAGGGCTACCGCGAGGAAGTGGTTTCCCTGTCTGTGGAAGCTGGGACCATCAGCAAAGTATCGGTGAATCTTGTGCCCGATGCACCGCGCCTGCAGATTGAAGCTCCCACGGGTTCCATCATAAGCCTGAACGGGGTCCCTGTTTCCAGTGAGTCCTTCGATGAGCTTGCCATAGAACCTGGAGAGCATACGATAGTGTGCCGAATCGGGGATTATACCATAACACGTAAATTTGTAGCCGCCCGCGGCAAGACATACCGAGTGGTCATGTCGGTGGAGTTGTCGATCCAGGCAGAACCATGACGGATACCACAACTCAATACCCTGCCCGGGCTGCGGAGATCAGGGAGAAAAATGAACGCCTGGTTCTGGGTTTGATGTTCCGGGCTGGAAGTATGTCCCAGAGCGAGATTGCGGCTGCTACAGGCCTCAAAGCACCTACGGTCTTCAGGATATTCGGGGAACTGGAGAGGCTTGGGCTCATAAAACAGGTCGACCCACCCGAAGGGGTCTCCCTGGACCGCAAGGGCCGGCGGCCGACCTGGTATGCCGTGGTGCCTGGTGCATACCGTCTGATTGGCCTTGATTTCAGGGCTGGCCATGCGTCGGTAGTGATCGAGGACTTCTCCGCCTCTGTCCTTTATTCAGAGGACAGGGAGCTTCCTGCCGGTGCGGATGCCGACGAGGTATACCGGCTCATCTCGCAACTCATACGGCAGTCCCTCGAGCGTCCGGAGTCCAGTGGTGGACCCCTTCTCGGCCTTGGTGTTGGCGCTCCCGGCGTTGTGGACCTGGCCAGGGGTGAAGTCATCGAATATACCAGAATCCCTGGCCTGGCTGGTTTCCCTCTCGGTACAACTTTGTCCAGTGAGTTTGGCGCTCCTGTGCACATGGGCAACAATGCTACCGTCGCTGCCGTGGCTTCATACCGTTACGGCAACCACCGGGATGTGTCCGGCATTTTTGCAATACTGATCCGGTCCGGTGTCGGCGGTGCCTTCATCAGGGATGGCAGGCCATACGAGAGCGGTGGCCGTACAGCCCTCGAGATCGGGCATATGGTCATGAATCCAGACGGTCCTACCTGTGCCTGCGGTGAAAGCGGCTGCCTTGAAGCCTATCTGGCCGAGGATGTGCTGTTGCGTTCCGTTTCAGCTGTGGTGGACTGCCCCGACATGGATACTCTGGACTCCCTCATACTCTCCGGCAATCCCCAGGTCATCGAAGTACTTACCAGGGCTGGCCGATTGCTGCAACGTGCGGTCCGCACCATCCGGCATATGCTTGAACCTGATGCTTTTGTCATAATATCCCGTTCCAAGGCTCTCTCCGACCTCTTTGCCGCGGAAGTTTCAGAAGGGCTGGCAGCAATGCGCTTCCCCGGAGGGCTACCCCCGGCGGTAAGCGGGGCCAGATGGGATCCCCTCATGGCGGGCAGGGCTGCCTGTGATATGGTTTTTGATGCATTCTTCTCCTGAGACAAGGTGGTATCCATCATGAAAATTAATTTGCTTTCCTGGAATGTGAATGGGATCCGTTCGGTTTCAGGCAAGGGCTTTTTTGAGTGGGTAAAGGATCAATCCGCTGACGTTGTGTGCCTGCAGGAGACCAAGGCAGATCCATCGCAGTTGACCGCTGATTTTTTCTCTCTCACTGATTCAACCGGCAAGCCATACAAGGCTTGGTGGGCCAGTGCCAAGCGCAGAGGCTACTCGGGGGTTGCCATCTATTCCCGGGTGGAACCACGGTCCGTTGTTACTCTGGGCATAGATGAGTTCGATGACGAAGGCCGCTACCTGGAGGCTGATTTCGGTGATTTTGTCGTTGCCAGTGCCTATTTCCCCAACTCCCAGGAGGCCGGTGCCAGACTTGATTACAAGCTGAGGTTCTGTGACGCCGTGCTGGCCCGGTGTGATGCCCTGGTGGCCAGCAAGAAGCATGTCGTCGTGACCGGCGATTTCAACATAGCCCACGAGCCCATAGATCTTGCCCGTCCAAAGTCAAACGAAGGGAATCCGGGTTATCTGCCGGAGGAACGTGCCTGGATGACCAAGTATCTTGGTGCAGGCTACGCGGACACTTTCCGGCATACCCACCCAGGTGAAGCGGGCCATTACAGCTGGTGGAGTTACCGCATGAAGGCCCGGGAGAAGGATCTGGGTTGGCGTATAGATTACCACTGCGTGGATGAGGGCTTCCTGCCTGCGATCAAGGAGGCGGGGATACAGAAAACAGTCACCGGCTCCGATCATTGCCCGGTATCACTCAGTCTTGAGCTCTGAGCTGCAGGCTCGACAATCCCATACAAAAACAGGAGGCCCCCATGAAGATCAAGTACAATGCTCCCACAACGCTCACCTTTACCCTGCTTTGCGTACTTGTGCTCCTTCTTGATGCTGTCATACCTGGTCTTACCAAGACCTGGTTCGCGGTGCCCGGGAGGGGATCCTTCGATGCCGGAACCATACGTTCATGGGTTACCCTGTTTACCCATATCCTCGGGCACGCTGATATCAATCACTTCCTCTCGAATTTCGCCTTCATACTACTGCTCGGTCCCATTCTTGAATCAACCTATGGCTCCCGTGGGCTGTTCATAATGATGCTCATCACTGCCTTGGTAACCGGCCTCCTGAATGTGCTCATCTTCCCTATGGGCCTGATGGGAGCCAGCGGTATCGTGTTCATGATGATACTCCTTGCGTCGTTCACCAACTTCAACAAGGGCGAGGTTCCCCTCACCTTCATACTCATCATGGCACTCTACCTGGGCAAGGAAGTTGTCAACGCCTTCCAGGCCAACAACATCTCCGAGTTCGGCCACATCATGGGTGGCCTGTGCGGCAGCGTCTTCGGCTACCTGCGGCCTGCCCGGACCTAGCCCCGCTCTTGCACGGCCTCCGGCTATGCTTATACTCATTGGTAGTATAGTGGGAGTAAAAACAGGGGGGGGCCATGGGTGACATCACCGAGCTGCCAAAAGTATTCGTCATTGACACCAATGTGCTCATTCATTATCCGGAATCCATCATGTCATTCCGTGAGAACGAGATAGTCATCCCCTTGCAGGTGCTGGAAGAGCTTGACAACCTCAAGACATATTCCGACCAGCGGGGCAAGAGTGCCCGGGAAGCCATACGTTTCCTTGATTCTGTCACAAAAAAAGGCAGCCTCAACGATGGCGTCAAGCTGGACAACGGCTCCCTGCTCAGGGTATCCCTTGCCTTGCCCGGGCACAGTCCCGGTGGCTTCGATGTGGACAAGCCGGACAACCGGATAATCCTCTGTGCCTACAAGTACAAGGAAGACGGCAGGCAGGTATTTTTCGTATCCAAGGACATCAATGCCCGCGTCAAGGCCACAGCAATCGGCATAAAGGCTGTAGATTATGAAAAGCAGAAGGTAGACATAGCCACCCTTTATCAAGGGGTTCTGGAGGCAGAGGTCAGTGTCGATCAGTTGGCCGCCCTGGATGCCATGGGAGAGCTGCCCTGGAAGGATCAGCTTAAGACCAACCAGTTCGTGATCCTCCATGCCCGGGGCGATGAGGCCGAGAGGGTGGCCCGCTGGACACCAGATGGCGTCATCCGCCTGGTATCGGGCGAACTTGGCTCTGTCTCGGGGGTGAGCCCCTTGAATTCCCGTCAAAGGGTGGCTCTGGAACTGCTTCTCGATGACACCATTCCCCTGGTTACCCTGGTAGGCAAGGCCGGGACCGGGAAGACCCTTCTGGCCATAGCGGCGGGCTTGCGCAAGATCTTCGACGAGAAAGCCTACTCCCGCATGCTCGTCTCCCGGCCGGTTGTACCGGTGGGCAAGGATATCGGATATCTGCCCGGGGAGAAATCCGCCAAGATGTCCAACTGGATGCAGCCTATTTTCGACAACCTGGAATATATCCTGAGTGTGCACAAACGGGAGAAAATCAAGACCGCCGACCAGTTGCTCAAGGACAGGCTGATAGAAGTCGAAGCCCTCTCGTATATCCGTGGCAG
Source organism: Spirochaetia bacterium (assembly GCA_034004175.1). Classification (GTDB taxonomy): domain Bacteria; phylum Spirochaetota; class Spirochaetia; order Treponematales; family UBA12059; genus MIBM01. The sequence continues at coordinate 4,933 of JAVEXH010000033.1, read as the reverse complement.
ATCCCTGCCCAGCCAGTTCATCATCATAGACGAAGCCCAGAACCTGACACCCCACGAAATCAAGACCATAGTCTCCAGGGCAGGCCAGGGAACCAAGGTCGTGCTCACCGGTGACCCGTACCAGATAGACAACATGTACCTTGACGCCAATTCCAACGGCCTGTCCTTCCTGGTTGACGCGTTCAAGGGGCAGCCACTGTATGGTCATGTAACGCTGCAGAAGAGTGAACGCAGCGAACTGGCCGAACTGGCTGCGAGCCTGCTGTGAGGCTGCCATGCAGATAGATTTCTGCGATTCCTGTGGACGGGTAGTACTCAAAGGCTTCAATTTCTGCCCCTATTGTGGGGCCACACTAGGATCTGGTGAAGCCTTCGAGGCAGCGGTACACGGCCCTTTCGTCCGTCTGTCAGCCATGCAGTCAAGCATACGGGGGCGCCGTATCCAGGAAATGCTGGAGGATCTTGAAGTTCTGGAAGCAGAAGTCGAGCAGATATTGAATGGTTACGCTGCTTCTACCTGAGTCTGTCTGCAGACCAGGTTCCGGCAACAGGCATTTTTCGTTGCCTTTGGAACAAGTGATGTGTACAATGACCCCACGTGCCATTGGTCGGCGCAAGCACTTTCATAGATAGCCAAGGAGTACCCCGATGTACGGAGCCATGCAGTCAGAACTTCAATCCCGGTTGGCACAGTTACGTGCCGATGGCTTGTACAAGAACGAGCGGGTACTAAAAACCCCGCAGGGAGCCCTTGTTTCCGTGAAGGATGGGTCGGAAGTCGTCAATTTCTGCGCCAACAACTATCTAGGTCTGGCCAACGACCCGGCTATCAGGGAGGCCGCCAAACGGGCTCTTGACGAATGGGGTTATGGCCTTTCAAGCGTCCGGTTCATCTGTGGCACCCAGGACCCCCACAAGCTGCTTGAGAAGGCCATGAGCGACTTCCTGGGCACCGAGGATACAATCCTGTTCTCGTCATGCTTCGATGCCAATGGTGGTGTATTCGAACCACTTCTTGATTCCGACAGTGCCATCATCACCGATAGCCTGAATCATGCGTCCATCATAGATGGCATTCGCTTGTGCAAGGCCGAGCGTTTCATCTTCCAGCATAACGATTTCAAGGATCTGGAGGACAAGCTCAAGGCGGCTTCTGCCCTGAAGTTCCGCATGATAGCCACCGATGGGGTTTTTTCCATGGATGGTGACATTGCGGACCTCAAGACCATCTGCGACCTGGCTGACAAATACAAGGCCATGGTTCTGGTGGACGACAGCCATGCCACTGGTTTCATCGGCAAGACTGGCAGGGGAACCCATGAGCATTGCGGTGTGATGGGCAGGGTGGACATCATTACCACTACCTTTGGCAAGGCCTTGGGAGGGGCTTCCGGTGGCTGTGTCTCAGGCAGGAAGGAAGTTGTCGAGTACCTTCGCCAGAAGGCCAGGCCGTATCTGTTTTCCAATACCCTTGCACCTTCCATAGTTGGCGGAACAATGAAGACCCTCGAAATGCTCAGTTCTTCAACCGGACTCAGAGATCGTCTTGAACTCAATACCAGGCGCTTCAGGGACGGTATCATGAAAGCCGGGCTCGATGTCCGGCCAGGGGTGCATCCCATCTGTCCGGTTATGCTCTATGACGAGAAACTGGCCCATGCCATGGCAGACCGCCTGCTTGACGAAGGCATCTATGTCATAGGTTTCAGCTTCCCTGTAGTACCCAGAGGCAAGGCGCGGATCAGGGTACAGATTTCAGCTGCCCATACAGACGCACAGATAGACAAAGCCATTTCCGCCTTTGCAAAGGTAGGCGCGGAGCTTGGAGTGATTCCATAAAGCTGGAGAACACAGGGATCAGTGCTGTCTTCGGTTGATTGAAGAGTTCAGCGGCCGCGTTTGAATGAGGCAACCCGTGGTGAGGCATTCAGGGTCATGTCGTCCCGGTCTCCCCGCTGCAGCATGCGGTAGCCGATACCGGCCACCATCGCGCCGTTGTCACCGCACAGGGCCATGGGGGGGAATATGACCTTCATGTCGGCGTGCCCGGTCAGCTGGCTCCGCAGGTAGCTGTTTGCCGCCACTCCGCCGCCGGCCACTACCGTCCTGATGCCCGTATCGTCTACTGCCCTTGTCAATCTGGAGACCAGGATGTCCACAGCCGCCTTTTCAAAGGCGGCTGCCAGGTTCTCGTCCGAACGGGGGTAGGCAGCATCCCAGAAGGCGTCCAGTTGCCGTATGGCTGCGGTCTTCAGGCCGGAGTACGACATGTCGTAGCGGTGTTCGCCCTTGTCCAGCTTCGGCACCGGAAAGCGGCATGCCCGTGGGTCTCCGTTCCGGGCCAGCCTGTCTATGGCTATGCCACCCGGATAGCCAAGGCTGTAGTGCTTGGCTACCTTGTCAAAGGCTTCGCCCACTGCGTCATCTATCGTGGTGCCCAGTATGTGTATGTCGTCGAACCCATCCGCCCTGCATATAAGCGTGTGCCCGCCGGACACAATGAGTCCCATGAAGGGGTAGGGTATGTCCTGGGCAAGCAAGGGGGCGTACAGATGGGCCAGTATGTGGTTTACCCCCACCAGAGGCTTGCCCGTAGCCCAGGCAAGGGCTTTGGCAAAGGAGATCCCGACGAGCAGTGAACCGGCAAGGCCCGGCCTTGCCGTGACGGCTATGCCGTCCACCGCGTCCATGCCGCAGCCGGCTTCAAGCAGGGCTTTGTTTACCACATCCTGTATCCACTCGACATGGAGTCGGGACGCAATCTCGGGAACTACACCGTCCCATTGTGCGTGGTGTGCGATCTGGGTAGCCACGATGCTGGATACGATATGGTTGCCGTCATCGACGATGGCCGCCGCACATTCGTCGCAGGAGGTCTCAATTCCCAAAATCCTCATCGTCATCACCGTCCATCATGATTCTTGAGATCGTGGAAAGGCTGAAACCCTGCTCCACCAGCTGGGGGTACAGATCCGAAAGGGTCTGTGCCAGTTCTGCGGACCAGACATGGCCAATCATTATGGCATAACCACGCTTTTCGGCAATTTTAGTGCCTTCCGAGACATATTTCATGATCGACGCGCGATCGGGGGTATTGTCAAGAAACACAGTTCGCTCCCAAGTCCTTAGATTCATCAACGAAGCCACGGAGTGTACCACGGAATCGGCGATGGTTAAAGAGTCCACGAAATATACGCCGGCACGACGTGCTTCGTCGAGGACAATCGACATAATTCTTTCATCAGCAGTAGCTTTGGAGCCCATATGGTTGTTTATACCGACCACTCCCGGGAGCTGGGCAAGGTTCTCCCTGATGGTCAGACGGATCTCGTGATCCTCCATCGTCAGGAAGAGTGCACCAGGGCCCGGGTCTGACCCTCCTACTGCTTCCATTGGCTGATGCAGCATCAATTCCTTGCCAGCGGACACTGTCATGGCGGCAGCTTTCCTTGTATTCGGCAGCCGTGGCAGGACCGCAATGCTTATCGGAAAGGGAAGGGCCAGAAAAGGTTCCAGTTGCCAGATATTGTGCCCGGCGTCATCAAGGATGAAAACCAGGGTTCCCCGGTGTCCGGTTTTTTCCTGTACACCCGCTCCAGGTTCCTGGATCGGAGCGGCCATAGGGTGCTCCAAGGGCACCACCGGTATGGCGGCAGAGCCTGCAGTGTCGGACGGCCAAGGGTACGATATGGGATTGTCAGCCTTTGACCGGGCTGCAGCCTGTGTTTCACGGCTCAAGCCGATGATGAGTATAGCTGCTGCAAGGGCGGTGAAAACCAGAAAGATGCTCAGATATACAGCGCTGGCTGAAACCAGGTGGCGCCGGCTGTGTGACTTTTTACCCATGTATGCACAAGACTATACGCCGGGCTGACTGACCCGTGCAAGCTTGGAATACCGGCCTGTTCCGAGTGCTGCAGTTCTCAGGCGCCAAGATACTCCATGAACTCTTCGGATTGTGCCCGCAGTTTCCGGATGGCACGTTTTTCGATCTGCCTCACTGTTTCAGCTGAAAGCCCCATGTTTTCACCTATCACCTTCAATGTGCGCTTCCCGGATCCAAAGAACTCGAAGCGGTACATGAGGACCTGCCTCTCTTTCTCCATCAGGGCTTCGAGGAGATCCATGGTGCGTTCCTTGAGGCAACTTCGCATGAGTTCCTTGTCCGGGCTGTAGGTGCGGTCTTCGTACACATCCATGACGCTGCCTGCATCATCGTTGTCCGATGAATTCTCCAAGGGCATGATGGTTCCGGCCATTTCCATGGCTTCCCGTACCGCCTGCTCGTCGACCGACAACTCGTCGGCAATCTCGGTGTAGGATGGTTCTCTGGAGAAGAGCTGGGAAAGATAGCCGTAGGTCTTATGGATCCTGCGGATAAGGTCTTCCTTGCGGTGGGGCAGGCGTATGGTCCTTCTGGAATTGACCAGGGAGCGGGTTACCGCTTGCTTGATCCACCAGGATGCATAGGTTGAAAACCGTACATTCTTCCGGTGATCAAAGCGCTCGGCTGCCTTTATAAGCCCCAGATTGCCTTCCTGTATGAGGTCGATGAGGGGAACATCGAAATTGCTGAAGGCGCGTGCTATCTTTATTACGAGGCGCAGATTTGATTCTATAAGTTTTGACCTTGCAGCCTCGTCTCCCGCCTGTATGCGCATGGACAGTTCACATTCCTCTTCTGCATTCAGTAGTGGTACGAGCTTCACGCGTTCGTAATACACCTTGAGGATGTCTTCCGTTGGCTTCTGGTTGGTAGTAGTGCTCATATGTTAAACCTCATGCTTAGTAATAAGCAATAAGCGTGCCATGAGTGGTCGATTTTTGATTTATAGTATAAATGCTTGTTTAGCTTGTAATTAGGAAAAAATGTGCTATGCCTCGTTCCTAATTTTATAGATTAGTATGAAAAAATATACTAATGGGGTTTTCA
>JAVEXH010000459.1:0-2854 GCA_034004175.1 Spirochaetia bacterium | reverse complement strand
GGTGACCTTGCTGGAGCAGCCCCCCAGGCATCCGGATCAACCGAGGGTCGGTTCCAGGACCGTTATGCCCCCGGAGGGCTGCGCAAGCAGGAGATCGACGACGTAGGCTCTGCCTGGGCCGATTGCCAGGCCATGATTTCGCAGTACAACCCTGCTTCCCTTCGTGATGGATGGAACACCGTGGCAGGAGAAGAAATCTATTTCATACGCAACCCTGCGATGGGTCTGTGGGCTGTTCCTGGCGCTCTGAAAAAATGCTGAGCAAGCGCGCTGGCGGTGTACTGCTCCACCCGACATCATTGCCCGGTGATTACGGCATAGGGGATCTGGGTCCCGAGTGCCTGCACTTCATCAACTGGCTGGCTGAGGCCGGACAAAACTTGTGGCAGGTACTGCCCCTCGGGCCGACTGGTTACGGGGATTCTCCCTATGCGCCTTTCTCCAGTTTTGCCGGTAACGAACTGCTTCTGTCTCCGGAGTTGCTGGCCAAGGCCGGACTCCTGACAGACGCCGAGAAGGACGCGGCCAGACTGCCTGCTACCGCCCGGGTGGATTTCGGCACGGCCATCGCTACCAGGAAGCCGCTGGTACGGCTGGCTTCGCGTCGCTACATCGAATCATCCGGCACCAGTGCTGAATTTTCTGTATTCAAGACGGAACAGGCTGCATGGCTCGACGACTACGTCCTGTTCATGGACATCAAAGAGGAGTACGACGCCCGTGCCATCGCGGAAGGGGTTGAGGACTCATCCTGGAATCAGTGGTGGCCCCCTGCCCTGGCCGGCCGGAACCCGGCCGCCCTTGAGGCAAGAAGGACGGAACATGCCGGCAGGTTGGAGGAACGAAGGGCAGCCCAGTTCCTGTTCCACCAGCAATGGCATGCAGTCAGGCAAGCCGCCAATTCAGCAGGTATCCGCATCATCGGCGACCTGCCTATTTTTGTTGCCATGGACTCGGCCGATGCCTGGGCACATCCTGAACTGTTCATGCTTGATGAAAAAGGCAAACCCCTGGAGGTAGCCGGTGTACCACCGGACTACTTCTCGGAAACAGGACAACTCTGGGGAAACCCCCTGTATAGATGGCAGAAACACCAGGAAACAGGCTTCTCCTGGTGGACCAGCCGCATGCAGGCCATACTCTCCCTGTACGATATAGTGCGCATAGACCATTTCAGGGGCTTGCAAGCTTTCTGGGCTGTGCCGGCAGGCGAAAAAACTGCAGAACACGGCACGTGGAAGAAGGCACCGGGGAAAGAGCTACTTGGCGCCTTGAAGGCCGCACTCGGAGGAAACATACCGGTCATTGCCGAGGATCTGGGCTTCATCACCGATGAGGTGCGAGCCCTGCGGGACGATTTCCAGCTTCCCGGTATGCGGATCCTGCAATTCGGTTTCGACGCCTCCGAGTCCGGCAAGGGTCTTGATCCACACAATCCCTTCCTGCCCCACAACTACACAGCAGCCTCGGTGGCATATACCGGAACCCACGACAACGACACCATGGCCGGCTGGCTGGCCCAGGCCAGTTCGGAAGAGCGGCGCTTCCTGGAGGCCTACCTGGGGCACATTCCGGACAATCCGGTATGGGCTGTGATCAGGGAAATTTACAAGAGTGTAGCGGCCTTCGCCGTGGTGCCCATGCAGGATATGCTTGGTCTTGGCCCCGAAGCCAGGATGAACGAACCGGGAACCATTGGCAACAACTGGGCCTGGCGTATGCAGCCCGGAGCAGCCAGCCAGAGCCTGGCCAGGGACCTGAGGCAACTGGCTGTGATGTATGCGCGGACAGACAGATGATCACAGACAGGTTTTCACCAAAAACCAGGGTCTGAACCAACAACACCATCCATAGTGGAGACCCACCGGGTCTTCAGGGAGCCCTCCTGCGCACCGGGAGGATCTGGCCATGGTCGGCAAGGGAACTCCCGACCCGTCTTGACCTGGCCTCTTCCTGGAAATAATCCTGGGCAGAGAAGGACTCTTCTCCATCAGATGGCTGCACATGTTTCCAGACTCCTGATGCCGTGAGTATCCTTGCCTGGCGGTTGTCAACAAAATATGACATAAGAAGATCGTAAACCCTCTCCCTGGCTTGCTCGCCGCACACAGGGAACATCACTTCTATGCGGCGCTCCAGGTTTCTGGGCATCCAGTCTGCACTGGCAAGAAACAGTTCCTCCGAGCCTCCATTTCTGAAGTAATATATTCTTGCATGTTCCAGATAACGCCCTACTATGGATACTACCTTGATGTTTTCCGACCGGTTCTTGACGCCAGGTACCAGCAGGCAGACACCGCGCACATTCAGCAGTATCCGGACACCGGCAGAAGAAGCCTGGTACAAGGCCTTGATGATATCAATGTCCGTAAGACCATTCATCTTGGCTGCAATGAAGCCAGGGACCTCTGGTGTGCTCCGCTCTTCTTCCCGCTTTATCATGCCCAGGATACGTCGCTTCAGATCAAATGGAGCCATGGACAACACCATCAGGCGCATGACGGCGGAGACCCCGGTAAGCATGTTGAAGCAGGCACCGACATCTTCGCAGATTCCTGGATTGGCTGTGAAGTACGAGATGTCACCATACAGACGAGCTGTCCGATCGTTGTAGTTGCCCGTGGAAAGATGGGCATAGCGCCGTACAAGGCCATCCTCCTCACGGCGTACCATCAGGCACATCTTGGCATGAACCTTGAGCCTGGCTACGCCATACACCACTATGGCACCGGCTTGCTCAAGACTGCTGGCCCAGGCCATGTTCCGTTCCTCGTCAAAGCGGGCCTTGAGTTCCACAACCGCAGTAACCTGCTTGCCGGCCTGGGCAGCCTTGGTAAGAGCCTTGATGATAGGT
>JAVEXH010000458.1:0-2861 GCA_034004175.1 Spirochaetia bacterium | reverse complement strand
CAAGCACAACTCCAGGAATCCATCGGCAGCCTGGGACAGGAACTGGCTACCCTCAAGGCTCGGTTTCCGGGGCTTCGGGAGCGCATCGAAGCCTCCCGGAAGAGTATTGTCGTAGTCGAAGAAACCCTGTTCAAGGGCGTGGTCGTTACCTTAGGAACCCTGGAATACCGTGTTCCCGATGCCGGCGTACGGAAGATGATACTCAAGGCCAGGGAAGGCCTGATCATGGAGGCAGGTTTCAACTTCCACGATCGGCCGGTGCTGGAATTCGAGGCCCCGGCAGACGAAAGCACCGAAGACCAGACTCCAGAGTAAAACTTCCCGTAAAAAACGGGGCTTTTTGACCCAGGTCAAAGAACCATCTCCGGAAAGCCGCTACCTTTGGTTCAACACGTTACCAAAGGAGCGATTACCATGAAAGAAGCAAACTTCCAGCTGGAAACCCTCACCTGCCCGAGCTGCATGGCCAAGATAGAAGGCATGCTGAAGAAGACCCCGGGCATCAAGGAATCAGAGGTGCTGTTCAACTCCTCACGGGTCAAGGTCAAGTTCGACGAGACGCTTGTAGACACCACGGTCATAAAAAACGGCATCAACAGCCTTGGCTTTGCGGTTCTGAGCGAAAAATAAGAGCCCCGATTCAAATACCGGAGGCAACAACCAACACAGCAGGATCAGACGCAGGAAAGGCAGACTCGGGATGAATACAGTCAGATTACCGATGATCAGATTGAGCAAAAAGCAGATCATAATCATCTCCGGCATACTCACCGCCGTAGCGTTTGCCCTGAAGCAGACCCTGGGCTATGCCCCGCTTACCGTCGCAGTCATGCTGGCCGCCACAGCGGTGGCCGGCACGCCGATCTTCCGCAAGGCCATCGGAGCCCTGCGCTACCGCATAGTGCATAGACGCCCTGGTTACCATAGCGGTGGCCGGAGCCCTGATCATAGGCGAGTACTGGGAAGCTGCGGCGGTTACCTTCCTGTTCATGTTCGGCGATTACCTTGAAGCCCGGACCATAGAGAAGACCAGATCATCCATCAGGTCGCTGCTGGATCTGGCACCAGACCGAGCTAGGGTCCGCCGGGCTGGCGTCGACCTGGATGTAAAACCGGAAGACCTTGTACAAGGCGATCTGGTGGTGCTGAAGCCCGGTGAGCGCATCCCGGTGGACGGGAAGGTGGTTGAAGGTTCTGCGTATGTGAACCAGGCCACCATCACCGGAGAGTCCATCCCGGTGCACAAAGTCCAGGATGAAGCAGTGTTCTCAGGAACCATGATCGAGTCCGGTTACCTTGTTGTTGTGGCCGATCGTGTCGGAGACGACACGACCTTTGCCAGGATACTGCACCTGGTGGAGGAAGCCCAGGACAAGAAGGCAAAGACCCAGAAGTTCCTGGAGAAGTTCTCCCGCTGGTACACCCCGGCGGTGGTTGTACTGGCCAGTGTTACCTACCTGGTCACCCGGGATATCCGGCTGGCCCTGACCCTGCTGGTGATTGCCTGCCCGGGAGCCCTGGTCATCTCTGCCCCGGTATCGATAGTGGCCGGCATAGGCAACGGCGCGAAGCACGGCGTCCTCGTGAAGGGCGGGGACATCATGGAGAAGCTTGGCACCGTGAAGGTGGTGGCCTTTGACAAGACTGGAACCCTTACCGTCGGCAAGCCCACAGTCACCGCCATCCACAGCTTCGGTGTCAGCGAAGAGCAGCTGCTGACTCTGGCGGCCATCGGCGAATCCTACTCCGAGCACCCCCTGGCCAAGGCCATAGTCCGGAAGGCGTCCGAGCTCCTGGGGCCGGTGAACGACAAACCTGAAAACACACGGATCATCGCCGGCCAGGGGCTGGAGTTCAGCTACAAAGGCGAAGACTACCTGATAGGCAACCGGGCACTATTCGCTGGGCAGGGAAATCTGGCCAGTCACGAAGCCACGCTGACCGAAGCGGAGGCCAAGGGCCAGACCGCTGTCCTGGTGGGAACCAGGACAGGAACCATGAAAGGAACCTTGCCAGGAGCCGGAGTACGAATCCTGGGCATCCTGGCCATTGCCGATGTGCTACGCCCCGAGTCAAAGGAGCTGGTATCGGCGCTGAAGGCCCAGGGCATACGCAGGGTGGTCATGCTGACCGGAGACAACAAGCTGGCTGCCAAGGCCATAGCCGAGCAACTGGGTCTTGACGGGTATTTTGCGGAACTGCTGCCGGAAGGAAAGGTGCAGGCCCTTAAGGAACTCCAGCAGAAGCATGGCCGGGTTGCCATGGTGGGCGATGGGGTAAACGACGCACCTGCCCTTGCATCGGCAGACCTCGGCATAGCCATAGGCGGAGCAGGCAGCGATGTTGCCATGGAGACCGCCGATGTGGTGCTGCTGAGCTCTGATGTGCGCAAGCTGTCGTATGCGGTAGGCCTCAGCCGGGCTACGGTGGTCAACATGAAGCAGAACATAGGCTTTGCGCTGGTGGTTGCGGGAACCCTGCTGGCAGGAGTGCTGGTCAAGACCGTCAACCTGTCCATAGGCATGTTCATACATGAGTTGTCGGTTTTGCTGGTGATCATAAACGCGGTCCGCCTCTTGGGTTACGGCCAGCGCGGGAGTATATTTACCGCGAGGTGAACCATGAGCTGCGGCTGCCAATCCTGCGGTCAGAAGAACTGCATAGAGATAGTTCCCATATTCAGCAACCTGAATGCCGATGAAGTGCGCGAGGTGGCGGGCATCACCCGAGCCAGAACCTGTGAAAAAGACCAAGCCATCTACAATGCCGGGGACCGCAAGGAAAAATTGTATGTGGTACATACCGGCAAGGTAAAGATCTACCGGCTCAGCCCTGCGGGCAAGGAACAGGTCATCCGGCTG
>JAVEXH010000457.1:0-2861 GCA_034004175.1 Spirochaetia bacterium | reverse complement strand
GCCATACCCGAACCACTCAAAATCAAGAATATGGATGGACGCTACAAAGAAAGCAACAAAGCCTATGCCGAGTTTTGCGGGCTGGTAAAATCCGACCTGCTTGGCAAGACGGTTGACGAGATCCATACAAAAGAATCAGCAGAGACACACAAGGAAAAAGACCGTCAGATATTCATGAATCCCCAGGCACCACTTGAATATGAACTGGTTTCCATCCCGCCCTCAGGCGAGATTCAGACATATCTGTACCGCAAGGCAGCTATCCTTGGGGATCATTCCGAGCCCATAGGCATGGTAGGTGTAATGACTGATCTCAGCGAAAGGAAACTCAGGGAAAACCAGCTGAAGGCCAGCCTGGAGAACAACCGCTCGCTCATCAAGGAGCTGTACCACCGGACCAGAAACAACATGCAGGTGATCAATTCCCTGGTCATGCTGAAAATGCACATGACCGATGAACCTGCACTGACGGTAACCTTGAGAGACCTGAGCCAGCGCATACAGAGCATGGCTTTGGTTCACCAGATGCTGTATGAATCAGGCGATCTGTCCCGGGTGGATTTCGGTGCGTATCTGGAACAGCTTTTTTCGTCGACCATAAGCTCCTATGCCAACGATGGCTTACAGATCGACTACCGCATCGAGGCAGACGGCATAGCCCTGCTGATAGACTATGCTGTTCCCTGCGCGATGGTCATAAACGAACTGCTTACCAACAGTTGCAAGCATGCCTTCAAGGCGACAAGCGTTGGCAGCATAGAACTAAAAGTAAAGCGCGATGAATCCAGAGCCATACACATCCAGTACTCCGACAACGGACTGGGTGCGGGATCGGAACGGGAAGAGCGTTCTGGAAACACTCGGGAGGGAGCCCTTGGGCTGACCCTGGTAAAGACCCTTGCCGAGCACCAACTGGGCGGCAGCCTGGAACTGGATCTTTCCGGCACCATGCGCTGCACCGTACGATTTCATGACACCGCTTACAGGGAGAGGGTACATACATGAAGATAATGCTTGTAGAGGACGAGGCGGTGACCGTGATGGTCATGGAGATGCTGCTGAACAGGCAGGGCTACAAGGAAATACATGCCTTTGCATCCGGAGAAGAAGCTCTAGCTGCCGTTGAGACCCTGAAACCGGATCTCATACTGATGGACATCATGCTGGCAGGGAGAATGACCGGCATAGAGACCACCATCGAAATAAAGAAGCACCATGAGTGCCCTGTCATATATACAACCGGTTACAATGACAATGAGATGCAGGAGCAGGCCATGAAAAGCGGTGCTGCAGCCTACCTGCTCAAGCCGATCAAGGCGCCGGAACTGATGCGGGTGATTGCCGGTCTGGAAGGAATACCGCGGTCCTAGCGGATGCTCAACTCTCCATAGCCGATAGCGGGCTTTTGGCAGTATTTTCATTACTTAAGCAGTTGTATTACTGCCAGGATCCCAAGACATACTGCCAGTGCATCGCCATTGGCGAAGGAAGTCATCATGCTGAACAATCTGATCCGTAGTGTGGAAATCCTGAGTCTGGCCTATGCGTTCGGTGCCACCGTCTGGTTTTTCTTTGTACAATCACCAGTACTGGTAAAACGGATGGGGCGCGACAATTTCGTGCCCCTCCAGATGAGCATGGTAGGCCCCCTGTACAGGAGCCTGAGCCTTGTCCTGCTCATCATGGTGGTTGCGACCCTTGCGCAAGGTTTTGCCCTGCTCTCCGTACCGGTTCTGACTGCTCTGCTGGCCTTGGCCGGAGCATTGATAAACACAGTTCACATCGTACCCCGGGCCCTGAAACAGGGTGGCAAGAGCCGTAAGGAAGAGCTGGATGCAGAAGCGCAGAAATCCGTAGCCAGGTTTGCAGCCGATGGTGGCGGCAAGGCCTCACGAGTCTTGCACCGTCTGGTTGTCCTCTTCGTGGTTGTCATGTTTGCAGGACTCATCCCGCATGCAGTGTGGCTGGTTTCATAAGTGGATCCATTACCTGCTGACCCTTCGGCCAACCCGGACAGGAAACCCGGTTGTGCCGGCATTTTCTGCCCTACTTCACCAGAGACGAAATCTCCTTGAACTTCGGGCTTTCCGAAGTCCGCAGCAATTCAAACAACAGGCTCTCGCTGCCGGTCAGTATGGCACCTTCGCTGGCCAGGCGACGCAGGGCAGTATCCTTGTCGGCCAGGGAGCGGGATGATACACAGTCAGTGACCACCACGGGCTGGTAGCCTGCTGCCTTCAGATCAAGGGCGGTCTGCAGGATGCACACGTGGGTCTCTATACCGGCAATCAGCACGAATTTCCTTCCTGTGGACTTCAGGCTGGCAGCTATGGCGGCATCGTCGACACAGCTGAAGCTGCGCTTCTCCAGGGCAGAGAAACCGGTGAAGAGTTCCTGGATTTCCGGGATAGTCGGACCTAAGCCCCTGGTATACTGCTGGGTAACCAGCATGGGCAGACCCAATACCTGCAGGCCCCGGATGAGCAGGCGGGTGCGGTCCAGCAAGGGCTGTCTGTCGGCGATGTGTGGAAACAGTCGCTCCTGGATGTCCACCACCAGCCCAATGGATGTTTCCGCAAGTATGCGCAAGGTGCCTCCTTATGATTCCGGCTCATTGTTTCATGTTGACGATAGTGCATCCTGGGCCGCCGGACAACCAGTGGATCCTGGGTTGACCAGTGTCCCTGGCTCACTTCCCAAGGGCTCATTGAAGACAGCTTCCATCTCCTGGCGCACCGCGGCGCAGAAGGTGGTGTCATCCAGGCCAGCCCGGCGTTCAACCGTCCATGGGGGCAGCACGACCAGATCGACAGGACCAGGGTTTACATCCCTGTCACCTTTATGAAAGACCTCCCAGGCCC
>JAVEXH010000456.1:0-2870 GCA_034004175.1 Spirochaetia bacterium | reverse complement strand
AACGGCGATATGTTGCCCATCAAGACCACCGAGTCACCGGCCATCTGCCGCAGATCCGGGATGGGAACCAGGTGCGAGAAATTGAACATGTTCACGCCTAGATCAGCCAGGTACTTGAACGAGATCGGATTGGGCGTATCGTTGTGCAGGGCCTTGAGGGTAGTGTTGCCTGCAAATATCTGCTTGAAATACCCATGGGCAAACTCCAGATAGTCTTCCTCTCCCAGGAAACCCATGATGTCGTCAAGCACAAAGATGCCATCCACCCCGGGCAGTACACTGGCCTGGGCATCCAGCCAGTCCATCACAACCTGGGTCGTCATCTTCAGCAACTTGTGGGTCTTCTCGGGTTCGGTCTTCAGGCCGACCAGGAAGTTGGTCACACCCATCAGGTGGGACGCCAGGGTCATGGGACCCCGGGCTGCCACAATCTTGATGTCCATGCCCTGCTCACGAACCAAGGGCAACAGGCCTTCATACTGCTTCAGGATCCTGGGCATCAGCCCGTCCTTCAGGGGATTGGGTTGCCTGAGGCTGTCTGCCTGCTCTATGTCATCGATGATGTGATGCACCGAAGGCGGCTGGTTTGGATAATATGTCAGTGTCGCGCCGAAACCTGATGGTTCGGCTGCCATGCCCATCTCGGCCCAGAATCCCGGAAAGAAGATGATCTCGGGAAAGCGTGCCATGATGTCCATGTTGGCTTTGAAATGAACTTCAGGCTTGTTGATGTAGTCTTCCGTAGAGATACCGAAAAACGGCGGTATCCAGGGGCTGTCCACGATCAACGCTGCATGAAGATCAACCGCTTCACCTGAAACAAGGCCTGTCAGGGCCTTCCATTGCTCTGTTCTCATTTTCAACTCTTCCTGCAGCTTGCGGCCGCTTCAAGGCACAGATCCTTGAAATGTAGTAGATTTTCCTTGGTTGTATCGATTGACACACAACCGCAACCCCAGACGAAATTCGGCATGTCTTTTGACGCCTCAGCCAGCGTGGCAATGGGTGCCTGCAACTGCTGCCATTCACCCCGTTCTATGCGCTTCGGATCCAGGCAGCCCCGTACCACCATGCAGCTGTCCCTTTCTCTGAGCTTGCGGCGCATGAAAGCAAAATCGGTCATGTAATCGGCCACCACCAGTGAGGTGTCTATGTCCAGGAAGAAATCCATGAGCATGCTGGTGTTGCCCCCCAGGATGACCGCCGGTGCGGGCGTGTCATAGGCCGAGCGGATTTCTGCAACAATGTGTTTCTCGTAGGGTACCACAAAGTCCCTGAAGATGTCCGGACTGATCAGCGGCAGGGTTGCCCAGGATTCGTAGACATTGATACCAACTTTCTGTTCTGACAGACGCCTGGCATGCCGGACCGACAGCTCGGTTGTCTTCTGCAGGAGGGCATGTGCCGCCGCCGGATCGTCGATCATGTCCATCAGGAAATTGTCAAAACCCCGAAGTTCTACAGCCTGGGAGAAAGGGCCGCCCATGCAGGCATAGACGGGTACTTCATCCTTGAGTTCGGCGTAAGCCTTGCGGCAGGCCTCCACTATCAGGCCGAGCCTGTTGCCGTCGGAATCCTCATCGGGGATGGTCAGGCCGGAGCTGTCCAGCATCTCCTGGGCTGCAAGGGGGTGACCATAGACCGCCGGGATGTCGTGGTTGTCAAAGCGGCGCACCGGGCAGCCGAAGGCTTCTGCCTCGATATTGTATATGTCTATGCCCACAGTCACGAGGTCATGACCGTAGGCCTTGTACGACTCTACAGCAGCCGCAGCCATGAGGGTGGCATCGCGAGAGGCGATGGATGGTGTACTACCGATCACTGCAGCCCCGTGTTCGTAGATCGAGGGCACAAAGGGAGTCCGGTCGGCATACTGGCCGCTGGATACCCGGTTCATTCTTTCTTTCGACGTCACAAGCCCTCCTTGCTAGTTGAAGACAAAGCGGCTGAGACCTATGGTCAATGGCGGGATAAAAAGTACCAGTATTGTCACCACCAGGATAACCAGGAAGAAAGGCATCAAGGCTTTAACCGCTTTCTCAAGGGGAATCTCCGCAATGCAACTGGAGATGAACAGGAAGGCTCCAACCGGTGGCGTTATGGCACCCAACTGCATGGTAATTACCATGCAGACGCCGTAATGGATAGGATCAAATCCCATGGCTTGGCCAGCAGCCAGCACCGGAGCGGCAAACATGGCAATAAGCACCGGCGGATCCAGAAAACACCCCAGTACCAGCAGGAAAAAC
Organism: Spirochaetia bacterium; assembly: GCA_034004175.1. Lineage (GTDB taxonomy): Bacteria > Spirochaetota > Spirochaetia > Treponematales > UBA12059 > MIBM01. The sequence continues at coordinate 621 of JAVEXH010000456.1, read as the reverse complement.
ATGATGAGAAGTGATGCAAGGTACCGGTTACCGACACTGTCCACAGCAAACTCTATTATGGTGCTCTGGAAATGCAACCGTACCAGGATGTTGCCAAGCACACCTGCCATGGCAATGGTAATCATGACCGAAGCGGTCATCACAGCCGAATCGACAATGATTTTGGGCAGTTTCCTGAACGTAAGTTCCCGGGAGAACAGGAACCCGTACAGAAGACCATAGACGCTGGCGATGATGCCTGATTCGGTGGGGGTGAAGATACCGAAGACTATGCCCATAAGGATTATCAGTGGCATGACCAAGGCCAGAACCGACCCTTTCAGGGTATCAATAAGATATAATAACTCGAAAGGCTTGGTGGGTATGTCATATTTCCTGATCCGGTAATAGATGGCATGTACAGACATCAAACCGAAGCCCACAAGCAAGCCTGGTACCAGTCCGCCAAGGAACAGACGCCCCACGGACAGATCCGTATAGTACGCATACATGATCATGGCTATGCTCGGCGGAATTATAGGACCTATCACCGCCGATGAGGCAGTTACAGCCACCGCATAATCCTTGTCGTAGCCCTGCTTGGTCATGGACGGTATCAGGACACCACCGATCAGATCGGAA
>JAVEXH010000455.1:0-2876 GCA_034004175.1 Spirochaetia bacterium | reverse complement strand
AATTGCGGGAGCACGGATCGTGCAGACCCGACACGACACCCAGCCCGGGCCTCCTCGGCTGTGTACAGCCTGCGGGGTCCCGGGCTTCCCCGAAAAGCTCAGGGGTTATCAAGAAATAGTACAGGACTGCAAGCGGATTTCAGTTTCCTGTGCACTCCTCAAGCAGGGCGTCGGCTTTGAGCTCCATACCTCTCCCTTCTCAGCCGTTCCACTGAATTGATCCACCATTCCAGCTCTGCTATACTCCCATTCGGATCCGCGCGGAGGTACCATGGAAAATCCTGAGAACCTCCCGTACAACAACCACGAATCCGGAGGAAAGCATCCATGAGCCTCGAGTCAGCCCGAACCCACCTGAGTAAGTACAACCGCGACAAGGACATCAGACTGTTCGATGTTTCCAGCGCCACTGTACAACTGGCAGCCTTGGCCCTCGGCGTTGAGGAAGCGCGGATAGCCAAGACCATCTCCCTGCGCATTCCGTCCCGGGACAGCTCAGACTCAGACAATGGATCTGGCTCCAGCTCTGGATCTGGCTCCGGCTCGGCCATGCTGATCGTGGCTGCCGGAGATGTGAAGATCGACAACCAGAAGTTCAAGCAGGTCTACGGCTTCAAGGCCAGGATGCTTACTCCGGACGAGGTCAGGGAGCTTATAGGCCACGAGATAGGCGGGGTCTGTCCCTTCGGCATCAATGCCGGTGTACAGGTATACCTTGATGAATCCCTGCGACGGTTTACTACTTTCTATCCCGCCTGCGGCAGCGGCAATTCGGCCATAGAACTCAGCTGCGCAGAGCTGGAGACCCTCGCTGAGTCAAAACAGTGGGTGGATGTCTGCAAGCTGAAAGAACCTCAGTGACCATAGACAGCTGGCTGGGCCTGCAATGGGAAGACGGCAGACAAGCCCTCATCGAGCCTCCACGGTTTTCACCGGTAGTGGCCGACCCCAGCTTTCTCTTCCCCGAAGAGACCCCGGACGGTCTATGGAACTTGTTTGCCCATTCAGCCTGGGGAGTGCACCGCTACTCTTCGTCGGACGGTAGTGCCTGGACAGACCACGGCCTGGCGGTCTGGAACGCGATGAGACCCTTTGTCAGGAAGCTGGAACCCGGATCCGGGGGAAACGGAAAGCCGCGTTATATCCTGTTGCATGAGAAATATCCCCCGCTGGCCCTGCCCCTGTCAGCCCTGCCCTTGAAACGGCCCTGGCGCTCGGTGCTGGCCATGCAGGAGAGCCAGGATCTTCTCAGCTGGACCGAGCCGCGGACACTGCTCGAGCCAAACTTCCCCTGGATGAGGGACAAGCTACTTGGCCAGGCGGTGTCCAATCCTTGCCTGGTGGAAGATCACGCGACTGCCCCACCAGCTATTCCACAGTCTGATTCCCCGGCTGATCCAGAAGCCATGGCCACAGCATGGCGCCTGTACTTCTCCGCCGGCCTGTCGTACATAGAAGACTGCGGCTTCAACGAGCCCAGGTACATCGGTGCGGCCACGGGTTCAGATGCGGGTGGACCGTTTACCCCCTTGCCCGATCCGCTGCTTGGTCCAGGGATAGCTTCAGGCATTGCTTCCGGCAACAAAGCGGAGCATGAAGCCGGGCCTGGAACTGGCCCAGCAACCATGCAGGATACTTCTACCGAACTCGGTGCCGGGTCCATGAAGGTCATCCGCCTGGATGATGGCTGGCTGGGCCTTCAGAACAAGATCTACATTGAGGGTGGACAATCCCGCTCGGCCCTCTTTGTCATGCGTTCCGGAGACGGCCTGGCCTGGCAGCCGGCTATGGACAAGCCCCTTGTAGCCCCGGACCCGGGAACCGGCTGGAAATCATCCCATGTCTATGCCTGCGACTGTCGGTTCAGGGAGGCTGACGGCAGATGGTACCTGTACTTCAACGCCCGGGACGGGTGGAGGATTTCAGAGGGCAGGGAGAGGATAGGGAGGCTGGTGACGGCATGAAAAAGCAGTTCACCTCCGGCCGGTTTCACCGGCTTCCAGCATCCTGCGCAACCTTTCGTCAAAGAAGGAGCGGACGTTCGCGATCTTGCAGAACCTGAATTGGTCGTGTACGACCTCAAACGTTACTTTGCCCCGGATGTTGGCATAAATCTTCTGGCTGAATATCGCCGTTACCGTATCCTCGATTTCCCTGAATATCCGGGAGTCTTGCAGGAACGGGCCGATGAAGAAGATATGATCCGGGAAGAGCAGTTTGAAGAGGTTGGCAAGGCTGATCTCCACTTTCCCAAGGGCATAACGAAAGTCAGGATCCAGGATGATGTCCGTTTCCTGCAGAACCTTGCGGACATCGTGGATATTTTCCTGCATCTCTGGATATTTCCGGCGGAATACAGGCATGAGAGCCCAGATGGAAGCGACTGCCTCCAGACAGCCACTGTGACCGCAGCGGCAGATACGCTGCGGGTCGGAATCAACGAAGGTGTGCCCTACATCGGCAAATTTTCCGAACCGTGAGCTGATCACTTTTCCATCATGGGAAAAAGCGACGCCTATGCCAGTGCCCCAATGCAGGAGCATGGAATTGCCGGTACGGCATGCCGGATTGCGCATCAGTTGATATTCCAGTTCAGTATCCTGCCAGCGCTTCAAACGGATCGGCGCTCCTATGCGTCTTTCCATGAATCCAAGGGACACGTCCTTGATATTTGGCCAGCGTATGGCCTCGATCCAGACCTTGCTTTCCGCATCTACTGTACCTACAAGGGAAATACCGGCACCCAGCAGGTCTGCACCCTCGGGAATCTTCACGAGCAGTACGCTCAGGATCGAGTCCAGAGCAGAGCGGAAATCCTGGTTTGTTGCTTCGGGAGGCAACTCCACGGAAAGCTCGGCTATGGTGGCCTCCGCCAT